>CAIKYI010000642.1 GCA_903831545.1 uncultured Methylobacter sp.
ACAGTGACCCATTCAGAGTTGGGTTATGAGGGTTCTTGTGCGATTGATGGCAATATTCTCGATTTATCGGGTATTAGGGAATATGAGCAAATACATATCTACAACATCAATAATGGTGCACGTTTTACGACCTATGCCATTCGTGCAGAACAGGGGTCGGGCTTGTTTTCGGTTAATGGCGCTGCGGCGCGTCTGGCGTGTCCCGGAGACCTTATTATTGTTTGTGCATTTGCCATAGTTGATCAAAAAGAGCAGGAGCAACATAAGCCTACTCTAATTTACTTCAATGAAAAGAACGAAGTTCAGCGCTCTGCCAGTTCCATTCCAGTCCAGGCGGCTTGATTCAACAATATCACCACGAAGGTCCGAAAATCATCTTCGGGTCTTCGTGGTGAATACATTATCTGTTTGTCATTAATCGATTGACTGAGTTTTATGCTCGCTCAGAAACATTAATTTCATTGCTGGTTTCAGTCAGCGTTATGCTTTGTTCTACTTCCGCAAGCACTTTTTGCAAGCCAATTCGCTTGGCGCTGTTTATTACCAGTGGCGACTTGATGGCACCTTTAACGGTAGGTTGGTCGTCTTCGTCTTTGTGCAGAATGATCAATATTAATAAGTCTGCAACATCCTCAAATCCTAATGTGTTTTCTTCAGTATCATTTAAAGTAAAGTTGTAATTGATATTGAACGTAGACGCTTGCGCAACAGAGAAAACTAGGGCTTCATCATCCAGTGATTGTAGCCAGAACACCAACGGATTGTCTCCTTCCTGGTGAAATAGCTTGAAACGGGTCTGATCTTCAAAACCAGGAATACCATTGGGAAAGCTAATGATGGTGCTGGGATCGATGCTTTGTTCGCCGAAAAAACTTGATTTAATTTCCATAAAAAACTCGTCTAAAAGTGAATGTGAACATAAATGTATTGTTGACAGGGGTGTCAGTATAGCAAGGGTGGTTGGCAGTGGCTGATTTATCTGGATTTCACCCAGTCACCAATTTTGACTCCCAAATCATGGGCGGAACCTTCCAGGCTGCCTATGGCGTAACGAGGCGTGATAGTGCGAATAGTTAATATGCCGCCAGGTTGTTTGTCTTTTCCTACAAAACTAAAGCCACCATCAAGATTCAAGTCATTACCTGAGGAGCTGTAAACCACCAGTTGATCTCCAACATTAAGTCCTTCCTGGGCGCCGGCATCAATGAATACTTTATCATTCTTGATTTCAATAATGCGCGTTGCAAAGGGGTAGCAACTTAAAGACTGGCGAATATCGGTGCTGGCCTGGGCTATTATTTTCGCTATTTTGTTTCCGGTAGTGGTGGAGTTAAAACGTTCGCTGCCTACTGAATAAGTTGCAGGTATCCACACATCACCAATGACATCGTTAACATAACGCTGCTGGAACAGTAAGGCACCGGTAAGTCCGTCATGGACATAAATATCAATCCCAATTCCGCGTCTTGCGACAACATCGCGAGCCAAACTTTTGGCGAATGCCCAAGCCCCCGAACCGCTGATATATTCGGTAGATTCGACCTCCAGATCCCTGATTACTCCAGACAGCACAAATTGCACCCCGTTGGAAGTCGCAAGTTGCATGACTTTTGATGGGTGATAAGCTGTTTGGTCTTGTGTTTCCGGAGCCAGGTCGGCTCTTGGGTATAAATTTATATTAGTAGCGTTCTTGCCGAAAAAATCGCCAGATTCAGTTAAAATATTATTAAGCTCGCGTGGAACTCCTGCGGGTAAATCCTGGGTTTCATAGCCAGTTACCTGTTCTTGTTTAACTAAAGGAAATGCGGTTGCGATAATGCGCTTACGGTAGTGAGTTGCGCAGCTGTTGTCGGCTGACAGTTCTACCTTGGCAATAACGTGATAAATATTATCGGCAGTCCACTCTTTGATAACTGACGTGCTGCTGACTGCTGCACCGCTGCGCATTGAAAGCGTGTCAAGGGGAGGATTATTTTGATCGATAGTCGTTTGGCTGTGAATATTAACTGAAGATTGCATGGATGCTTGAAGGATGGCATCTTGCAAAGCCTGTTTCCTTGCTAATAATGGCATGCCTTTACTAATTGGAGCCTGCCCTTCAACGGTTATTATATTGCTATGGGCTTGGTATTTAGGCTGGGTCTGAACCGGGGTACACGATTGACATAATAAATATGCAACCCAGATATATTTAAATAATGTTTTTGCCATTCATCTGCTCCCATCTGATTTAGAAATTGTCTACTTCTTCAATTGGGCAGAGCATTACTAATCAAGGCATGATGCCAGATTTAACAATCCTGAAGCGTAGATATTTTTTGAATAATGAAATTAAAAATCCAGGCTAAATATTAAACAGCAAATGTAAAGTGTGTTTAACCGCTGTGTTCGATTTTGAAGGTTTTGGTGTATACACATTATATGTAAAACCTGTTTGATTGGGCATAAATGTTTAGAACAAATTTGACGAATCACTACAACTGTTTTTAGGTATTGATTTGGGAGATACAGTTAGTGAGGATCAGTGCAAAATTGCACTGATCCTCACTATTGCATTATTCTATTTCTTGCTTTGCTAAATCTGGTGTAATTGAAGTTTGAATTATTTCTGAAACGGGTGCTTGAGCAGGTTTAATGTTCGATTCCGAAACTTGAGCTTCTGGGTTGCTCTTTTCTATGTTAACCGGAGTCTTGAAACTAGTGTGTGGCTCATTTTCCACGCGATCTGTTTTTTCCAGTCTTTCAGCAAATTCATTGTCATAAGAACGAGCTGAAGTCGAATTCGATTCATCATTGCTTAAGTTTTGTGAATCAGTTACGTTATTGTCAGTATCTGTTTCAGGTTTTTTGTAGTTTGGGTTACGTGGTCGTCTACGATTGGGGCCCCGTCTTGCATTGTTTCTTTTGGATTGATCTCCATTAGCTTCATTGGTTGTAATTTCGGGTGCGGGTGAAATTACATCACTAATTTCGACAACTTCATGTTTAACAAGTTCGGTTTTTCCTAAAGGCATGTTTGCGGGATCAAGGTTGCGCCTGACATTTCTACCTTGGCCGCGCGGAGGACGGTTAGGGCGGGGCACATCTGAGTTTTGATCCGGTTTTGGTTTAGGTGCCTGAATTTGATCGGTGAGTTGGTTATTTTCCTGATTAGGGTTTTTTCCTCGACCCTGACCGCCACGACCGCGACCACGACCTTTTTCCTGGTTCTGAGCTTGTCCTGATCTGTTGCCACGGTTCCTGTTAGATTGACTTACTTCAGGCGATTGAGGCTTTTCTGTGGTTTGAGTTATCGTAGAAGCAGAAACTGGTTCAGGGCGTGAGCCACCTACAAGTTTTTGCCAAAAACGTTGGATCAGACTAGCCGCTTCGTTTTTATTTTGCATTGGAGCCGGGGAATCATGCAGGAATTCCTTAACTGCTGCTTTGGTAGCGCTCGGTTTTACTTGCTGCGCAAAATCTGGAATAGTTATATCTTCAGCTTTAATTTGTAAATAGCTTGGTTTGCTATCACTAGTTTCTTTTTCTTTAATACGCTCAATATCATAAGCAGGCGTTTCAAGATGTTTGCTAGGCAGAATCACAATGCCAACTTTGAGTCTGTTTTCAATTTGCTCAATGGCGCTACGTTTTTCGTTTAACAGAAAAGTTGCGCATTCAATAGGTAGATGGGCAATTACTTTTTCCGTGCCTTTTTTCATGGCCTCTTCTTCGAGAATGCGCAGTACAGAAAGAGCGACTGATTCTACATTTCGAATAGCTCCCTGACCTTTGCAGCGAGGACAAGGCAGCTGAGTTGAGTCGCCCAGCGAAGGGCGCATTCTTTGTCTGGACATTTCAAGTAGACCAAAACGGGAAATGCGGCTGGTCTGGATGCGTGCACGGTCAATTTTAAGCGCATCGCGCAGGTGGTTTTCGACGGTCTTTTGATTCTTGTTAGACATCATGTCGATGAAGTCAATAACAAACAGGCCACCTAAGTCACGCAACCTTAATTGACGGGCAATTTCATCTGCAGCTTCAAGATTGGTATTTAAAGCGGTTTCTTCAATGTCACTGCCTTTAGTGGCACGTGCCGAGTTAATGTCGATAGATGTAAGTGCTTCAGTATGATCGATAACTAATGAGCCGCCAGAAGGTAAAGAAACTTCTCTGCCATAAGCAACTTCAATTTGCGATTCAATCTGGTATCGGTTAAACAAAGGTACTGCATCCTGATACAATTTTGCCTTGGGCAAAAAATGAGGCATTACTTGTTTCAAAAAGTTTTGAACCAGCTTGAAAGAATCTTCATTGTCTATCAGAATTTCGTCAATATTGCCGCGTAAATGATCGCGCAAGGCCCTAATGATAACGTTGCTTTCTTGAAAGACTAAAAATGGAGCAGAGTTTTAGTTGGCAGAGCGCTCAATGGCTTCCAATAGTTGCAGTAAATAATTCAGGTCCCATTGCAGTTCTTCGGCGTTTTTACCGCAGCCCGCAGTTCTGACAATCAGGCCCATGCTTTCCGGGATTTCAAGTGCTTCCATAACTTCGCGTAAGTCACTGCGCGTTTCGCCTTCAATGCGTCGTGATATGCCGCCAGCCTTGGGATTATTTGGCATTAGAACCAAATAGGTGCCTGCCAAGCTTATGTAGGTTGTTAATGCTGCGCCTTTATTACCACGCTCTTCTTTTTCAATCTGAACAACAATTTCCTGGCCTTCTTTAATCAGGTCTTTAATGGCTGGTCGCCGACCGTCGTTTTCTACGCCTTCTTGAAGGTGACGGTAAAGAGGGGAGATTTCCTTAAAAGGTAAAAAGCCGTGCTTTTCCGCGCCATAATTTATAAAAGCGGCTTCTAGGCTTGGTTCTACGTGGGTAACTATCCCTTTGTAAATGTTTGATTTTTTTTGCTCTTTTGAAGGTACTTCTATGTCAAAAT
>CAIKYI010000643.1 GCA_903831545.1 uncultured Methylobacter sp.
ATGCCGAACCCGTTAGAATGCGTAGCAAATCCAGAGCCATGAATCATAGGTATCTACACAACTCGTCGATTTTTACTTATGTAGATATCTATGGCCTTGGATGAACATTTACCAAACTCACTGGCTTGATTCAGAAACAAAACTAAATCATGCATTCACATCCATGTGACTGGATACTGGCATCCCTGCCAGTATGACGATGCTAAATCAAGCATCTTCCCAATCAGGCAACATGATGCATTAATGGCTCAATTTACTTATAAAGTATTCTTAATAAATCCTCTGTGTATAAGTAAGCTTATTACACTCTGAATACTTTCATCTAACGTTTTTTCATGTGTATTAATCACTAACTCTGGATTTTCCGGCTCTTCATAAGGTGAGCCAATGCCAGTAAAAAAAGGTATTTCACCTGCACGCGCTTTTTTATACAACCCTTTTACATCTCGCTGCTCACATGTTTCGATTGGGCATTTACAATATATTTCGATAAAATCGCCGTGCGGAACAAGTTTCCTGGCTATGTTTCGATCAGATTTAAAAGGCGAAATAAAGGCAGTCAAAGTAATAATGCCGGCTTCCGTCATTAACTTTGCAAACTCACCAATTCTACGTATATTTTCGACACGATCAACGTCACTAAACCCTAAATCGCTACAAAGTCCATGCCGGACATTGTCTCCATCCAAAACAAATGTAGAAACACCTATATTGTGAAGATACTCCTCTACTGCATGTGCCAAAGTAGATTTTCCAGATCCAGAAAGCCCGGTAAACCAGAGAATAATACTTTTATGCTGATGTAACTTTTCTCTATCAGCCCGAGTAATTGTAGCGTGATGCCAAACCGTATTTATACTTTTATTTGTCATTACTTTAGGTTCCGGAATTGATTAATATACAACTTAACAGATTTGTTCTGCATATTGTTTACCTGTTAAATGAAAAAATAAGATTAGTCTTTTATATATTTTCCTGATTAGCAAGATGCTTCAGCTAAACTTGTAACCATTGAATAATTCGTCATTCCGGCAGGGATTGCCGGAATCCAGAGTCATGGATGACTTTGAACTTACCATCCATGGCATCTGGATACCCGCTTCCCGGCGGGTATGACGCATTTGGCTGAAGCATCTTTATAATCATCTATCTTTTTGCAAAGAAGCCAAAGTCGCCTGTAATCGTTTCTTCAAACCTACTTTGTCTTTAATTAGCCGCCTACCAATTTTATTGTTTTAATTTCATTCCATACTTGTCAGTCGTTCAATCCGAATAACCCAAAGGATTTTGTTTTTGCCAGTTCCAGGTATCACGACACATATCTTCAATATCACACTCTGCCTTCCAACCTAGTTCCCGTTCCGCCTTGGCTGGGTCGGCATAGACTTCCGCAATATCTCCGGCACGCCTTGGCGCAATACGATACTTTACAGGGCAACCGGAAGCAAGTTCGAAGGCTTTTACCATTTCCAACACACTATAGCCGCGCCCGGTTCCCAAATTAAACACATGCACGCCTGTCTGGTTTTGCAGCCAGGCCAACGCTTTTACATGGCCTTCGGCCAAATCCATTACGTGGATGTAATCACGCACGCCGGTACCATCCACGGTCGGATAATCATTGCCAAACACGGTTAATTGTTCACGTCTACCGACCGCCACCTGGCTGATATAAGGCATCAGATTATTGGGAATACCACTGGGATCTTCGCCGATTGTTCCGCTGAGATGAGCGCCAACCGGATTAAAATAGCGTAACAATGCAATGCGCCAGCCGCCGTCGGATGTCGCCAAATCGGTATAAATCTGCTCCACCATCAGTTTTGATCCGCCATAAGGGTTAGTTGCCCCCAACGGAAAATCTTCACGAATCGGCAGACTGGCCGGATCACCGTAGACGGTGGCAGAGGAGCTAAACACCAGCATTTGTATACCAAATTCTGCCATCACTTCAGCCAAAATAACGCTACCAGAGACATTGTTATCATAGTAGGTCAAAGGCTGTTCCACTGATTCGCCCACCGATTTTAAACCGGCAAAATGAATAACGCCGTCAATGGCATGGGTACGAAATATATCCCGTAACACCAGACGATCACGCACATCACCCCGCACCAAAGGTACAGTCTTGCCGGTGATAGCCGCTACCCGCTGTAATGACTCTGGTTTGCTATTGGAAAAGTTATCCAATACCAGGACCTCATAACCGGCCTGTATCAAGGCCACACATGTATGACTACCAATATAACCGGCACCGCCAGTAACCAAAATCATTTTTTACCTCTCATTAAAGTAACACCCTTAGTAATTTTATTTGACACTTTTGGCTATCCATTTAAAAGGTGTCAAAAATTTCAGCTAACACCATTTACTGGCTTGGATGCCGAAATGAAGAACACGCACGTTACAACATACTGCATCCATTTAAAAAAATTATTTTTTAATTCTGTCAGTTTTGTGCTCAGAAGTAAAATTAGTTGACACTTTTTTATATTTCGACTCTCAGACAAATATTTGCCATGCAAAAGCTGATGGATAATAACCACTAATCTATGATAAATGTTATCACTGTGGACTCAAATCGTCGTGAATCAGGACGTTTAATTTCTGATCGACTATACTATTTTCCTTAAGAATCACACTAACCTTATAAAAGATGCATTCGAAAAATAATAAATGATAGGGTGCTGGTATGAACAATACCGATAAATTAAATTTAA
>CAIKYI010000644.1 GCA_903831545.1 uncultured Methylobacter sp.
ATCCATCGGCAAAATCTTTTGATGCTTTAAATCAGTGGTCAAATACAAAAAGTTGGGACTGGCATCGCTACGTTTACTGATAAATTCCTGTTCATCATTACCCAAACCACGAATTGAAAATGCGCTGCCAAATTTAACGAGGTAGTTGACGCTTCCTTGCGCCAACTGCCATCGTAACCCGCCATGAACGAGGCGTAACTGATTGAGGAAGGCGAGGAGTCTTGACCGGAAATTTTAATCCCCTGACCAAAACTCTTGTAATCAAACCCGGTGGTCAAGCTTTGTAAAAAATCATCCGAACCCGGCAACGGCTTAACCAGCCTTGCACCGTATATCGAGCCGGCTCCTACGACAGACATCCCGCCGACATTCACGCCTAATTGGGTATTGGAACTGATACCTATGCCATACAAGGCCAGTTTGGTATCGGCCCAACCGTTAGGCAGCACATAAGTGCCCGACCAGACTTCCACTTCATCATTGTTTTCCGGGGAAACCTGATATTGCAAGGAAGCGCTATGAAACTTTTGCCATAAATTATCGTAGCGAACCGACCCGATCAACCTTGTATACGAAGTATTGGCTGAACTGCGACTGTTCATTTCAACACTGGCATGCAAAGGCAGTTCATCCTTGACTTTAAGTTCCACTTCCATCTTACCGGGCATCGATCCGGCCCGTAAGACGGGGGTGACGTTACGATCGGCGGACTGTTGCGCCAGTGCGCCAACCTGTTTTTGCACTTCGGGCATGTTCGGCACCTGGCCTTCCGCCAGCGCAGGCACGCTGTCGCGTATCTTGCCCAGTTCGTAATAACGGGAGCCGGTAATATGCAGGGTTTCAATCGAGCCTTCCAGCACATCCAAACGCACCTGATCAGCTTTGACATCCTGCTCGGGAATCGAAACAACTACCGTCGGATAGCCTTTTTTTCGATAAGCTTCTTCCAGGGCCGCACGGGCTTTTTCAACATCATCGACGGTCTTATCCGGCCCCAGAAAAGGGTAAACCGAGCGTTCCAGGGTTTCTTCGTCCAGCACGGTATTGCCGTTAATCAGGAAATCAAAAATATTAAAGGCAGGATTATTGGCTGCAGCAGCCTCAACCACCGGAACCGGCTGCGACTTGGCGCTATCAGCAGCCAGGGCAATTCCACCAGCCCAAAATAAACCGGCGGCAAGCAAGTATTCACATCTCATCAACGCGCCTCTGGACTGGCGGCTGAAACCGAACTGGGCACTGCTTCATTTTGGGCTTGAAACGGCGTGGTTTTTAGCTGTTTAAGTTTGTACTTGTAATCTTCAACGGCTGATTCGGTTTCTACTTTTCCGATACCGGTAAGCGGATCCAGCTCGGCCAACTGTTGCCACACGCCCTTTTGTTTATATTTGTCCAAAATATCCAAATACACGGTATGCAGTTTTTTGTTGCGCTCACCGCATTGCTCTATCCATTGCTCACGCTCCTGCACGGCTTGCACCAGCAGCTGATTATCGGCATG
>CAIKYI010000645.1 GCA_903831545.1 uncultured Methylobacter sp.
CCCCTTTACCGTATCAGGCAGGGTGATTACCGGATTATATAACCTATAGACTTTCATTTCGTATAATAATCATAAGCCGTTGTACTGAAGTTAGTTGCGATTATTGAACATTGTTACGTTATCCAAGGTTACAACCGCAGCTACAACTAACTCGAGATTATCTGAAAAACGTAAACTATTTTTTTAGGAGGCAGGACTATGAAAACTTCAAAAAGAAAAACACTCAGTAACATCATCCCCATAAAATAAAATGGAGTTTCAAAAGGAATATGAAAAATGTTAAATTTCAATGTTTCTGAAGCATTAAACTGCAATACGGGCATAAAAGTTAACACACCATAAACCAGGTAAAATGGAATCAGCATCAAGAGGTAAGCACGATAAAACCGGTACATAAACCTGATTTTGTTTACATATTCAATGTAAACCATGAAGAGCAGTAAAATAGAAAAGGTAAATAGCGTATATAATTTCTGATAGCCAAAAAATAACATAGCGATGCAGATGCTTTTGCTGTCGAGTCTCAGCGACGTGCTGCTGTTGCGATCAGTGAAGGCCGTTTCAAGTCTCAAATCGTACCGATCGTGCAGCAAACTCGCAAGGGCGAAGTGGTGTTTGACACCGACGAGCATGGCAAGGCGAACACCACCATGGAATCGTTGGCCAAGATGAAGCCTGCTTTCAAGAAGGATGGTACGGTTACTGCCGGGAATGCTTCAGGCATCAATGACGGCGCTGCTTTTTTTGTGCTGGCAGCCGCTGATGTGGCTGCTAAAGCTGGTCAAAAGCCAATTGCCCGTATTGTGTCGTACGCTGTTTCTGGTGTGCCAAATGAGCTTATGGGTGAGGGCCCAATCCCAGCTACCAAGCTGGCACTCAAGAAGGCTGGCTTGACGCTTGACCAGATGGACGTTATAGAAGCCAATGAAGCGTTTGCTGCCCAAGCGATTGCGGTGAACAAAGCGCTGGGTCTTGACCCAGCAAAGACCAATCCTAACGGAGGTGCGATTGCACTTGGCCACCCAGTGGGTTGCTCTGGTGCTTTCATCGCGACCAAAGCGGTCTATGAGTTGCAGCGTACTGGCGGACGATATGCTTTGGCAACTATGTGTATTGGTGGTGGTCAAGGTATTGCGGTCATTTTTGAACGTCTCTAATCTGCTCTGTAGACCGCTCAAAAACGAGAAGTTTTTGAGCTAATGTCGCAATGAATTAAAAGGGGCTGTCACTAAAAGTGACAGCCCCTTTTTTAAAGTCCGTAAAAAGTACGAATGACATCCCAAGCTGCCTGTGGCTCATCTACATAGTGAAACAGGCTCATATCTTGGGCGGAGATGACGCCTTCTTCCAGCATGACATCTGTGTTGATCAGTCGCTTCCAGTAGTCGCTTCCAAACAAGACTATAGGAACTGGTTTGGCTTTGCGAGTTTGCACCAGCGTGATCACTTCAAATAGCTCATCAAGGGTCCCAAATCCACCAGGAAAAGCCACGAGTGCTTTTGCACGCATCATGAAGTGCATTTTGCGGAGCGCAAAGTAATGAAACTTGAAACTTAAAGTTGGAGTTACATAAGGGTTGGCATTTTGCTCGTGAGGCAGGGCAATGTTCAGTCCAACACTAGGTGCACCCATTTCGTGCGCGCCACGGTTCGCAGCTTCCATGATGCCAGGGCCACCACCTGTGGCAATAAACAATCGTTCTTCGAGACGGCGGTGTGCGCTGTAACTTGCGACGAGTCGGGCAAATAATCTGGCTTGATCGTAAAAGTAGGCGTTTCTAACTTGTCTTTGAGCGATGACTAGTTCAGTTGGCTTGCCGCTCAATTGAGCCAGTTTTAAAGAAGTTTGCGCTTCATCGGGTGGTGGAAAGCGGGCACTTCCAAAAACAACGATGGTGTTTTCGATGCCTTGCTCAGTCTGATCCAGATCAGGCTTGAG
>CAIKYI010000646.1 GCA_903831545.1 uncultured Methylobacter sp.
GTCCCGCATTTTCCATCATTTTTTTCAGCTCATCCTGTTTAGGATGCATACGAATGGATTCGGCAAGATATCGATAGCTTTCTTCATCTTTGGCAACAATCTTGCCGATTTTGGGCAGCAGTTTAAAAGAATAAAAATCGTAGACTTTTTCGGTGATTTTATCGACCGGATGCGAAAACTCCAGCACGATAACACGTCCGCCGGGTTTAAGGACGCGATGCATGGAACGCAGCGCTGCATCTTTATCGGTGACATTACGTAAACCAAAAGCAATGCATACACAATCAAAGGTGTTATCTTCAAAGGGCAGGCATTCAGCATTGACTTGTGCGTAGCGAATATTGCCAACCAAGCCTCTGTCAATCAAGCGATCGCGTCCGGTGCGCAGCATTTCTGAATTGATATCAGCCAAGACCACCTGGCCTTCCGGCCCGACCCGTTTTTCAAATAAGGTGGTTAAATCACCGGTGCCGCCTGCCAGATCGAGCACTTGCTCGCCTTTGCGGACATTGCTAAGTTGCACCGCAACACGTTTCCAGATGCGATGAATGCCAAGTGACATCAGGTCGTTCATGATGTCGTATTGCCCGGCAACCGAATCGAATACGCCACGTACCAGATTGACTTTGTATTCTGTGGCTACTTGTTTAAATCCAAAATGGGTGGTGTTGCTCATCATTGTGCCTTTTTTTAAATGTATCGTTCTCGCTCCAGCGCAACTGCCATTATATTAAGAAAAGCATCGTCATCTCGGCAGAAATTGCCCAGATCCAGGAACCATGACTGGTCACTTATAAACACATCCCTGTGATCTGGATTTCGGCAATCCTTGCCGGAATGACGGCTTAACTAAATGGCAATGACGCTAAAGCTTTAATACGCTGAAGTTAATTTTGTAGTAGTTCTTTACGCTTATGACCGGCCGCTTGCAGCTTATTTAGATAGTCAGCCCATAAACTTGTATATTCCGCGCCCAATTTATACAGAAAATCCCAGGTATAAATGCCACTGTTATGACCGTCGCTAAACACCGGTGCAATCGCATAATTGCCAACAGGCTTAATCTCGGTAATGGTGACGTCTTCCTTGCCAACCTGCAGCACTTCCTGGCCCGGCGCATGCCCGACCGCCTCTGCCGAAGGCGTAAAAACCCGCAGGTATTCGCAGGGCAATTTAAACACGCTGCCGTCATCAAAACTGATTTCAACTACGTTAGAAACCTGATGTAACTTGATTTCAGTTGGATGGGTGTTGCTGGGTTTTGTTGTTAGGCGCATTTTAGGTCTAAGAATTATGGGAAAGATCGATAGATTTCTTTTCTGTGCAGAAATCGAACAAGTACAATAGTGTTCTCTTCAAATATAAAGCCTAATCGATAAGGGCCAACTTTAATACGATAAAAATTTTTATAACCTTTCAGTTTCTTGGTATCAGTTAGATTTGAAAGATTGGTAGCCTGTTACATTGTGTTAATCAGACAAGCAACTTTTCCCTTTAAATCTTTAGGTACCGATTTCAAGTCCTTAATAAAACTGGCCTTAATCTCAATCAGCATATAAAGCTTTATTCAGTTCCTCTTTTGAGATCGATTCACTTAAAAGCCCTGCTTCTATTGCCTTACCCAATGCAAAATCTTCATCGTTTTCTATATCAACAATTGAAATATTAATGTCCTTATCTTTAAACAGGATTTTGACTGATTCCAAGAAAGTGGCATCAAGATCTTTAGTGTTTAATTTGTAATTAATATGCATGGCGAGCCTTCATTGGTCAAGGTAGCAGGGTTATTGGCATTATAAAATATAACGACTCAAATCTTCATCCTGAACAAATTCGGCCAGATGACCATCAACATAAGTGGCATCAATCACAATTTCCGTTCCGGCCAGTTCCGGTGCATTGTAGGAAATATCTTCCAGCAACCTTTCCAAAATAGTATGCAACCTTCTGGCGCCTATATTTTCAGTGGTTTCATTCACCTGCCAGCCAAGCTCGGCAATGCGCTGGATACCGTCAGTAGAAAATGACAGTGCCACACCTTCGGTGCTTAACAGTGCAATATACTGTTCGGTTAACGAGGCATCCGGCTCGGTCAGGATACGCACAAAATCGTCGGCTGAAAGAGCATCCAGTTCAACACGAATTGGAAAACGGCCTTGCATCTCGGGAATTCAATCCGACGGTTTGGTCAAATGAAACGCGGCCGTAGCAATAAATAATATATGGTCTGTTTTATTTGAGCCGTACTTGGTGCTGACCGTGGTACCTTCAACCAAAGGCAGTAAATCACGTTGCAC
>CAIKYI010000647.1 GCA_903831545.1 uncultured Methylobacter sp.
AATTTGAGCAATATCTTTAACACTGGTATTTTCGTTCTCCAAGGCTTTATTGATATCGAGGTAGACTTTTGGCAAGCTGGGTAATTTTTGCGGATCACCAATGCCAGCAATAACGCGCGGATCACTGACACAATCCTGGATTTTAAAAACTTGAAAAATAGTTTCGCGCAGAATTTCCGCACTACAGGGTTTACTGAGATATTGATGGGAAATGATTAATCCACTTTTTAATGTTTCCTCGTCGGCATAGCCACTAAGAACAATACGTACTGTGGCAGGATAAAGATCCCTGACGTTTTTCAAAAGTTCATCGCCTTTCATCTCAGGCATCATCATGTCACTGACAATAAGGTCGATGGGTTGTTGAGCCATTAGCGCCAGTGCTTCTTTGCCGCTCAGTGCATAAAAAAGATTCCATTGATTACGAAAGGGTCGTAATTGGCGGGTAAGGCCACTGATGATATTTTCTTCGTCATCCACAAACAGAATATTTTTTTTGTTCATGATGAGCTTTCCTGTTTGTTCAGATCAATTGGCAGTTGGATGTGAAATGTTGTTCCTTTCCCAGATGTGGACTCAAAAAACAGTTTTCCGTGGTGTTTTTCGACGATAATGCTGTGCGACAGGCTTAAGCCTTGGCCGGTACCTTTACCGATTCCTTTGGTGGTGAAAAAAAGATTGAAAACTTTTTCTCGATTCTCTTCTGAAATACCCGCGCCATTATCCTGAATCAATATTTCGATCCAGTCATCCAATTTACGAGTTGTTATGCGAATCAAGCCCATGCCGGATTTCTTTTCTTCAATGGCGTGAGCCGCATTCACAATCAAATTTAGAAAAACCTGATTGAGTTCGTTCGGGTAACATTCGATCATACGGGTATCCGCTGCAAAATCGGTTTCGATTTCAGCGTGATATTTATAAGTATTGCGACTGATGATCAAAGCATTGTTTAGCGTCTCATGCAGGTTGATTCTCTGTGAACTGGTCTTTACTTCCACATGTGCAAAGGTTTTCATGGCCTTCACAATTTCCGCCACGCGTTCAACTCCATGAATGGCTTGTTGGATGGCCTTGGGACTATCCTCAAGAATAAACTCCAAATCGTATTTGTCGTGCAAATGTTCAACCAGGCTTTTGAAAGCGTCGTCGGCTGAAGCGGTTAATTCTTGCTGAAAGGCTATGATGTCGGCAAAATTATCTCCCAAAGCAGAAAGATTATCGCCAATGAATTGAATTGGTGTATTGATTTCGTGAGCAATACCAGCCGCTAACTGGCCAATGGCTTCGAGTTTCTGTGCCTGGACAAGCTGGTCTTGTAAAATTTTGGTTTCGCTGATGTCATCAATAACACCAGAAAAAAATAACTTGCCGTCAAGCACCATAGGATTCACACGCCAAAAGGCTGGAAAAATATCGCCGTTTTTACGTCGCGCTTCCACCTCTCCGCCTCGTCCAAGGATGTTGGTTCTTTGTAAATCAGTATCGTGTTGCTCGGCGATATTAGAAGTCATTAAACAACTAACGTTTTTACCGATAATTTCTTCGATGCCATAATCAAAAATTCGTTCCGCTGCTTTATTAAAACTCAGCACCGTACCTGCATTATCAATAGTTATTATTCCACAGGCAGCAATATCAAGAATGTTGTTGAGTTGAGTAGTTTGTTGCTCAAGAGTATCCATTTTTTGTTTCAGGAGCCAACTGGTCTTGCCGATAAACCCACCAAAAAAAGCCAGAACCACAGGAGCGCTCCACATAATAATCAAATCGAAATGTATATGGTGTAACTCGGCAATATTATTCCAAGTGATAGCCAGTTGGTCGTGCCATAGCATGAAAAACACAGTGTTGACTGGAAAAAGCAGACCAAATAATGCCCCAAGTAACGTGGGGAAACAATACGGATATCGGAGTATAAAATTAATCATCGCAAGTAATGTCCGAATAAAATAGACCTGGAAATAGTAAGTATTTTATAGGGCATTGCAAAGAACTCCCTGGTCAAAGAAAGACTGTCAGAAATTCTAGCCGACACATGAGGTTGAGAAATTTCCAGCTCTACTGGTAATTGGATAATGACCAAAACTTTATCAAGCACAACGGCAACATTCTCACGTTTATGCAAATTATTAAGTAATAATAAAAACTTATCGCCTCTTAATCGACAGCCAGTATTATTGCAGAAAACAGCGCTTTTCAATCGGTAAGCGGTTTCTTGTAATAACTTATCACCCGCTGCATGGACCAAAATTGCATGATCAAAATTCCTGTTAACCTGCTTTTTTGCTTCGAACATGCTTCCTACCATTTTGGATTGCTAAAACCACTTTTGTCATGCATTTGTCGGTTTCAATAACATGGAATGCCAGCCAATGTGTTAAAAATGAAACAATTTTTTCCATCACTTCATTATAGCCAGCACCCTTTATATTTGCTTTTATGGCAAGCACATCGGCTATAAAAGTGGCATGCGTTTTTTGATGACCGATGTACCAAATATCATCAGTAAAATATTTTTGCCAAATAATTTCTTCCGAATTAAAGTGAAGTATTGCGTAAGCGGCCAACTCAATAAAAATCTCATCCATGGTAGGCGAATTAAATTGATAGACTAAATGACTGGAAAGTTGATTTAACAAGCAAACCAATTTTTTATGTTGAACGTCAATCTCGGTTATTCCGGTTTCAAAGTTATCATCCCAAGGAAAAATTTCCACATATTTATTCATAGGGTTCTGCCCTTATGAGTTTGATTATTGGTCGATATTAAGCAGCTATAAAGATATTCAAACTTTTTAATTGCCAAATCACGTTGATGTTCACTCTTTTTAAGCTCATTCTTCAGAGTTAAAACATTAAACTCCAATTTTATAGCACGTCTAAACCATTCATCAGCTGATGTTTTAAGTGCGCGATTTACTAGCATTAACTTAAAAACAGAGTTATTTGTCTGATTAACTTGCGCAGCCATGGCCTGTAGTTTTTCCTGAACTTCGGCTAGAGATGCAAAACAGCATTTCATGCCGTCACTCAGTATAGAGTGTGCATTACAGAGTAGGTCAAAGTCATGTGTTTGTTGGCTTAATTGACGCTCAAGCCCCTCAATATTTTGTAGGGCAGCATTATACTTTTCTCTTATTTCGGCGGAATGTTCATTTGTATCCATCAAAGCATTACTGTATTTTTTAATGAAACTGAACATAGTGGGCTATTGATTTTCAGGAAGTTGAAAGGGTAGTAACTTGTAAAAATAGTGTACAAAAACAAACAGAGAGACAAAGGCTATGCTGGGCAAAAAAGGCCCTGTTAAATCCGCAGCTAATACAGACAAAACTTCTACGAACAATAGGGCTCTGTCTGCAGCCGATTAGCGGTTTGTCCATTAAAATTCCTCCCATTCATCATTGCTCGACTGTGGAATTGGTTTAGTGGCTTTTTTAACTGTTACAGTTCTCGTCAGCGACGGCTCTTTTGGTGAATGCCTACCATCATCACTAGAACCGGTAGACTTTGTTTGTGATATAGCATTACGTGCATGAGAATAAGCATCCACTTTGAATTGTGCTACGGTGCCACTCAGGCTGTTAGCCTGTTCTTCAAGTGACTCCGCAGCGGCAGCGGCTTGCTCAACGAGAGCAGCATTTTGCTGGGTCACGTCATCCATTTGACCGATGGCTTGATTGACTTGCAGGATACCCGCCGTTTGTTCCGAAGAGGCTGCACTGATTTCAGACATCATGACGGTAACGCCATGTATAGACTTGACAATTTCTTCCATGGTTTGCCCAGCCTGGGCAACGAGTTTGCTGCCACCAGCAACTTTGGTTACTGAATCATCAATCAGGTGTTTGATTTCTCCGGCGGCCGTTGCGGCACGTTGAGCAAGGTTACGCACTTCAACAGCGACTACCGCAAAGCCTCGACCTTGTTCCCCTGCTCGTGCTGCTTCAACGGCAGCATTAAGCGCAAGTATGTTGGTTTGAAAAGCGATATCGTCTATGACCGAAATAATGTCACCAATCTTGCGTGAAGAAGAGTTAATATCATCCATGGTCTTAACTACTTGGCCGACTACTTCTACGCCTTTACCCGCTATATCAGTGGCATCAACAGCCAGTTGATTAGCCTGCTTGGCATTTGAGGCATTGTGCTGTACGGTAGAAGTCAGCTCTTCCATACTGGCTGCGGTTTCTTCCAAACTTGCGGCTTGTTCCTCGGTACGATGCGATAGATCGTTATTACCCGAAGCAATTTCTTTAGCGCCGGTATTGATGTTGTCAGTGGCTTCTTTGATGTGATTGATAATGTCTTTGAGCTTTTCTACTGTTTTATTAACATCGTCCTTAAGACATCCAAAACTACCGGCATAATCGGCACTGATAGTTTGAGAAAGATCGCTTCGGGACAGAGCATTGAGTACCCGCACAACATCATTGATACCCTGCTCTGTGGTGACAAGAAGTTCATTTAAGCCTTCACCAAGTTGCAGGAAAAACCCCTCCTTACCCTGGAGGTGAATGCGCTGAGTGAAATCACCCAGCGTGGCGCCATGAACAATTTTGCCTATCTCATTTTCTACCGCGACCTCAGTTGTGCGATCCAGCCATTCCGCAACTGTTCCCAAGCGTTGTCCTTGCTCATTAATGACGGGGTTAGCGGTTATCCTCATCGAATGACCACCAATGACTAATTGTGCAATATGGCTGTTGTTCAAAGTAGCAAGAAGCTGCTCCTGATGCGCAGGTTTAACGTGAAAATCATCAATATTAGTGCCAATCAGGCTATTAACGTGGAAGTTTGCCAATCGTTTATGAATGTCTTCTTCAGCTTTGCTGAGCATATTGATGACCGACTTATTCGCATAAACGATATTGCGGGCGTTGTCAGCAATCATTACCCCAGAGCTGACATTA
>CAIKYI010000648.1 GCA_903831545.1 uncultured Methylobacter sp.
CAACTTTACCAATTATTCGGTGACGCCGGATAACTTTATTTCGCACAACCCCCACTTTTGCAAATCTGCGTTAAGTCGGTATAGCCAATGGGACTTTCTGGCGTTAATCGATCGCTACCAAATTCCTTTTCATGAAAGAGAGCATGGGCAGTTGTTTTGCAATGACAGCGCCAAAGATATTCTCAATATGTTACTGGCAGAATGTGCCAAAGCCGGTGTGGTTGTGCAACTCAATACTCTCATCGATAAAATTGAACGACAGGATGATCACTTTCAGCTTGCGACCAGTCAGGGTAATTTTTGTAGTCAATCCTTAGTGGTTGGGACTGGCGGATTGTCGATTCCCAAAATGGGCGCTACGCCATTGGGTTATAAAATTGCCGAACAATTCGGCATTAAGGTATTGACTACCCGGGCAGGGCTAGTACCGTTTACGTTGCAGCCTGAAGACAAGGAAAGGTTTGCGGCCTTGTCAGGCATTGCCGTGCCTTGTGTCGTCAGTGTTAGCCATCAGAGCTTTACTGAAAATGTATTATTTACTCATCGAGGTTTAAGCGGTCCTGCTATTTTGCAGATTTCTTCTTACTGGAATGTTGGAGAAGAATTGTCCATCAACTTGTTGCCGCAGCTTGAGTTAAACGAAGAATTAAAAGCCAAGCGACAACAAAAGCTTAAAAACAAGCTAAAAACGATATTGGAAAGCTATTTACCCAAACGCTTGATCAGTAGTTTTTTACCTGAGGAGTTGCTGGAAATGTCGTTACAGGATTTGTCGGATAAACAGATCTTACGTGTTGCGGAACGACTCAATCACTGGATACTTAAACCCAATGGCACTGAAGGTTATCGAACCGCTGAAGTGACTATAGGTGGTGTTGACTGTGATGCTGTTTCTTCAAAAACCATGGAAAGCAAGCAGGTGTCTGGACTTTATTTTGTAGGCGAAGTGCTGGATGTGACTGGCTGGCTGGGAGGTTATAATTTCCAGTGGGCCTGGTCGTCGGCGTGGTGTGCAGGGCAATATTGTTGATGTCGGTTTTTTTTTCCGGACAGACTACTGAAGGGGCGGTTGATTGGCGCCGGATAATTTTATGGTTACCGTATCACCGATAGTCAAATGACCAGTTTGGTCGTGTAGTGCATTTTGACCAAAATACACCTTGTTTTGCCATTTGCGAGTGCGGTTGAGAGTAGTAAGCGGTTCCTTGCCGGTTTCTGCGGTTTCTGGATTTATAGTTGGGACTGAGCAGCGGGAGCAAGGTTTGGGTAGCCTGAAATCTATTTCGCCAATGCTGATTTCTCTCCAGCCGTCTTCTGTATAAGCCGGGCAACCGGAAATAACCAGATTGGGTCTGAAGCGAGCCATAGGTAAATTCAACTGCATTTGATTATTTAGTTCGGTTAAGGAGTTTTCTGAAACAATCAGGAAAGGAAACCCGTCAGAAAAAGCAACCTTATCGCTCGGTTTGGCATAAGCGGGATCAACCGGGCGAATCATCTCCTCGGGTTGGTAAACTAGTTGGCACTCTTGTTTTAAAACAAAGCTAAGCCATTGGTCGGCTTCTTTTGAAACACTTCGTGCGTCGCACTGGTCGAGCCAGATCGTGCTATTAATAACGTCTCCACCAACAGGTTCAAGTTCCAGACACAGGTTTTCCATGTCGGGCGAAGACAGTATAAGACTATTGTCGGTCAGTGCCGTTTTGATTAACGCCATTCCCGGTAGAACACGCTGGCTGAGGAATTGCCGGTTGTGATCAATCAGCATCCATTTTCTGTCGTGTACAAGACCTGTAGCATTGACAGGCCAGCTGTTTACGCTAATGCCTGCCAATGACTTTACCGGATAAATATTTATTTGGCTTAAAAGAAATTGTGTCATTGGTGAGGATGGTGGTGTTAACCCAACAAGGATTTTACAGATTCGGAAAATATAGCATTATGCGCACCCTGTGCTTGTGAAGGTGCGTTTTGAAAGTCGGTGATCAGTTGTTTAAGCGCCTGTTGAGCCTGGTCTTTATCGTTTATCTGGGTTGCTTTGTCACTGCTTTGTACCGGTGAAGTTGACGATAGTTTTACTGAGGTAGGCGAAAGATTGACAGTTTCGTTTGAAACTGTGGCGCTGTTATTTTGATTGCTATCTGACTGGGCTTCGACTGCTGACTCGTTCTTATCCACGCCTTTTGTTTGTTGGGGCTGGATCAGTGTCGAAAGTGAGTCTTGTCTTGTTATTGTGCTTGCGTCCATTATTATGTCCTATAGGTCTGATTTAACACAGTTAAAATCGGTAATAGTTGATTTTAATATTAAATTAAAGCTGTGGAGCGAAAATTCATTATTTATAAACTTGATGCTGAGCTTTTTCTTGGACTAAGTCAATATTGTATTTAAAGTTGGAGTTTTTTAGCGGAATAGCGTTAACTTTATTTCAAGCGTTTAATCGCTGTTTTTGACAAACATTATCGAAAAAAAAAAACAAAGTTGTCGAATCCGCTAAAATTAGCACTTGTGTGATTTATTATGATTAGGAAATGATGCGAGCAATTAACTTGTCTTTTCAAGTAGCAATTAGTTTTTTATTTATTTTTCAGTTGCTTGGCGTGAATTTTGTTTATGCTGACGCTAAGCAGGTGATTAACATTGCTTATTTGTCTCAAGAACAAAAAGCGCCGCCGGCACTGTCTAATTTGGATGCGTTTATTAAAGACAAAGGCATTCCAGGGGCAGAATTGGCGATTGATGACAATAATACGACCGGACAGTTTACCGGTCAGCAATTTGTATTGAAAAAGTTTATCGTGCCGCTGGAGGGTAATGTTCTAGATACTTTTAACAAAGAACTGGTTGAACATTATTCTGCTGTGGTCGTTAATTTGCCTGCTTTGCAGATCAATATTCTCGGTGATTTACCCTCGGCAAAACAGAAATTGTTTTTTGATGTGGGGACAGTTGATGATGCGTTGCGCAATGAGCAATGCCGGGTAAATATTTTACATCTTTTGCCTGACCGGGCTATGCGTGCCGATGCCCTGGCGCAATACATGATGAAAAAACGCTGGAATAAGTGGTTTTTAGTCATTGGCGCTACCCAGGAAGATCGTTTGTTTGCCGAAGCAATCAAACGGTCTGCCAAACGTTTCGGCATGAAAATAGTTCAGGAAAAAAATTGGGAGCACACTTACGATGCACGACGTACAGAGCAATCCGATGTCGCGGTATTTACTCAGGTTGATGACTATGATGTGCTGGTTGTAGCCGATGAGCAAGGTCAGTTTGGCGAGTATCTTGAATACAGAACCTGGAATGCACGACCGGTTATCGGTACTCAGGGATTGATTGCCGCGGCTTGGCATCGAACCCATGAACAATGGGGGGCAGTACAGATTCAAAATCGTTTTAAAGAGAAAACGGGGCGCTGGATGGAAGAACAGGATTATGCGGCCTATTTAGCGGTTAGAGCCCTTGGGGAAGCCGCCACGCGCACCAAATCCAATGATATTGCCCGACTTAAGGACTATATATTGAGTACCGGTTTTGCCCTGCAAGGTTATAAAGGCGTTCCGTTATCGTTTCGATCCTGGAATGGTCAATTACGTCAGCCGGTTTTGCTGGCAGCGCCCAGGTCCTTGATTGTAGTCGCGCCAATTGAAGGTTTTTTACACCCCAAAACCGAACTTGATACGTTGGGCTATGATCAACCCGAATCAACCTGTAAATGGAGTCAATAAGATAATGAGAAAATCAGTTTTATGGTGGTGCAGCTTTAAACCTTCTTTGAAGTACTTGGGCGCTGGTGCCTGTTTATCATTAATTTGGGTAGCAAACATACACGCAGATACTGTTTTTGTTACTCTGGAAAAAGATAATGCATTGGCTGTTGTTGATCCTGGCACCGGTAAATTAATTAAAACAGTAGACATTGGTCAGCGTCCCCGGGGCATCGTAATCAGCCCCGATAACAAGTATTTGTACATTGCGGCCAGTGATGACAATACCATCAAGATTATTGATGCCGAAACATTTAAGGAAGTTGGGCGGCTGCCTTCCGGTGATGATCCTGAGACCTTTGCCCTCAATCCCTCCGGCGACCGGCTTTATGTGTCCAATGAAGATGATAGTCTGGTGACGGTCATTAACCTTGCCGATAAAAAAGTACTTAAGCAAATTAAAGTGGGGGTTGAGCCAGAGGGTATTGCAGTCAGTCCTGATAATCAATGGGTAGTCAGTGCCTCTGAAACGACCAATATGGTGCATTGGATTGATGTTAAAACCAATGCCATCGTTGACAACACGTTGGTGGACCCCCGTCCCCGGGCGCTTGGATTTACAGCCGACAGTCGGCAGTTGTGGGTCACTTCTGAAATGGCGGGTACTTTGATGGTGTTGGATGTCAAAACCAGGCAGCCCATTAAAACCATCAAGTTTGACGTGCAAGGTGTTTCTGCAGACAAAATTCAGCCGGTAGGCGTGGTTATTGACAAAGATAACAAGCGGGCTTATGTGGCTTTGGGGCCGACCAACCGTGTGGCGGTTATAAATGCCCAGAGTTTTGAAGTGGAAAAATATTTGTTGGTGGGGCAGCGAGTCTGGAATCTGGCGTTCTCACCCGATCAAAAAAGGCTCTACACCACAAACGGTACCAGCAATGATATGTCGATTATTGATCTTGATACTCAAACCGTAACCAAATCGGTCGGTGTCGGAACTTATCCTTGGGGAGTTGCGGTAAAGCCATGAGCTCTTCGATAGCGTTGTCCGTAGAAGATTTGACTTTCTCTTATGGTGGAAAAAATGCCTTAAGCCGGGTTAATTTCAAGATTCAGCCGGGGGAATGCACTATTTTGCTAGGGCCCAATGGGGCAGGGAAGAGCACCTTATTTTCTTTAATTACCCGATTGTATGATACCCGCGACGGCCGTATTGAGTTGTGTGGTTTGGATATTAAGCGACAAACACGTTTAGCCTTGGCAAAACTGGGTGTGGTGTTTCAACAAGCCACCCTGGATATGGATTTGACGGTAATGCAAAATTTGCGCTATCACACCTCCCTGCATGGCATGGGGAGAAAGCTGGCAGAGCAACGAATTCAGATCGAGTTGGAACGTTTGGCTATGTACGACCGACGTTTTGAGAAAATACGCCAGTTAAATGGCGGGCACAGGCGGCGTGTAGAGATTGCACGGGCGTTATTGCATAAACCGTCATTGTTACTGCTGGATGAGCCTACCGTTGGACTGGATGTGCCGAGTCGCCTGGCTATCGTTGACTATGTGCATCACTTGGTCGCAGAGGAAGGACTGGGGGTATTATGGGCCAGTCATCTGATTGATGAGATTTATCCTGGAGATCACTTAATCGTCCTGCACCAGGGTCAGGTTAAAGCCAATGGAACTGTTGACGATGTTCTTAAGATAACCGGTGCGCCCACGATTAAAGATGCTTTTTATCTGTTGACTCAAGGAGATCAAGCGTGAATATGGTTCATTATTGGCGCGCTATGTGGGGTATTATCTGGCGTGAATTATGGCGATTTGTAACCCAGCGTGAGCGCTTTATTTCAGCTTTGGTCAGGCCGCTGGTATGGTTGTTTGTTTTTGCAGCAGGCTTCAGGGCTGCTTTGGGGCTTGCCATTACACCGCCTTATGAAACCTATATTTTGTACGAAGTTTATATTACGCCCGGTTTGATCGGCATGATTCAGCTGTTTAACGGCATGCAAAGTTCCTTGTCCATGGTCTACGACCGCGAAATGGGTAGCATGCGCATATTGATGGTTTGTCCCTTGCCACGTTGGTTTTTATTGCTCAGCAAATTATTGGCAGGAACTGGGGTGTCTATTTTGCAAGCTTATGTTTTTTTGGCCATTGCGTGGTTTTATGATATCCAGGCACCTTGGCAGGGCTATTTATTGATCATGCCTGCTTTGTTGTTGTCAGGATTAATGTTGGGTGCGTTGGGTTTGTTATTGTCATCTTTTATAAAACAACTGGAAAATTTTGCCGGAGTGATGAATTTTGTTATTTTTCCGATGTTTTTTATGTCAACCGCTTTATATCCCCTCTGGAAAATCAAAGAGTCGAGTTCATTGCTTTACTATCTTGCCCAGTACAATCCTTTTTCGCAGGCTGTAGAATTAATTCGTTTTGCCTTGTATGGACAATTCAACGGTTCGGCATTTATTTATACGCTGGTTGCTTTTGTCGTATTTATGGTGTCTGCCATCCTTGGCTATAATCCTTCAAAAGGGATGATGATGAGAAAGAGTGGGGTTTGATGCTTAAAATAATCAGTTGTGATTCTAATGGGTCAGGTTTTCTTTGCTTCTTGGTGTTTGTCGAAGAGTAAATCACAAAAATAAATTCGGTGAATATGTGAAAAACTCTTTTTTTCTGGTTATTCCAGCGCAACAGGATAATCCGCCGCGTCTAAAGGAATTTGAAACCAAGACTTTGCAGCAGTGGGTTGTAGAATTGCCTACGGCTAATCCCGGTCTGGCTACGCGTTTATTGTATGATTTTTTGATAGATTTTAACGCAATCAAAATGACCGCACAGTTAAGGTTAGAGGCGCTTGAGCTGTTAAATCCCAGTGTTCATGTTATTGAAGATTACCTTCGCTCCCGGCTCATTAGAACGGGTTTTCCAAAAGAGGAAAATGACAAAAAAATTTTGACAGTATTGGTGTCGATTGAAAAGGAATTTACTATCGGTTACTGGATAGTGCTTAAGGAGTTAACTCGGCGCGAAGTTGGCTGGTTTCAGGCCAAAAATGCAGCCCTGGCGCTGCAACGCAGCATTAAAGGCTTGGGCAGTATTGTTGTCAGTCATTTTGTTATGGGAATGCCGATTCCTGATTGGGTATGGATAGATTTGCACTCACTGTATAACTTAAGTTTGACTATAAAAAACAGTACAACTAAAGTTGCCAACGATATCGGTTCATTTAATAAAGCCAGTAGTCCGGAGGAATGTTATCGACAGATTCTTTTGTTAAGCCTTGCTGACCCGACCGGCCTGATGCAAAAAGAAATTTTGCTGGTTTATAATTTTATTGAAACGGTAGGGTCTCTGGTTGGTTTGAAAAAAGAGCGGGTGTCTGGGCAGCAAGTGCAATGTGTGGTCTTGACGGATGAAGATAAAGCGCCGTATTACCAATTCGATTCAAATTTAAAAAGCGATTCAGCCTTGCTGTATTTAGATTTTACCAAATTGTTTAAGGCATTTAAGCAAAAAGAAAAAATGATAAATACTCTGGAGGCAAGGTTTAGTTCGATGCATCTTTTGAAAAACAGTATCGAAAAACCGACCGCAGAATTATACGAGTATCTTGAGCAAAGATGGTCGGGCATTGATTTGCAGGGGATACCTTTTTTTAGCGATAGGGCTGATCGATATATTGCCGTAGGCCTTGAATCAACACATGAATTGCAAAATGCACTGGGGCCACTTGGCAGCAAAGATTTGGAAATTCTTGTTCAGTCGGCCTCTGACAGACTATTGTCTGGCATATTCCAACAAACGGGCGTTTTGTCGGTGGGCAGTCTGGTTAGTTTCAGAAAGTTTGACAGTCCAGCACATAAGCGCTCATTAGGAATAGTCAATAAAGTTATTGTCGATAAACAAAGTGGCCGAATAAATTTTGGTATGCAGTTATTGGCTCATCAATCCATTGCGGTTACCTATATTCAATTGGATGAGGCAGGTAAAGATGTTCTGCAAAAGGCTTTGTTTTATAGTGTAAAAGAACTGGCACAAGAAAAGAGCTTTATTATCACTAATAGTTTTATGTTGAAGGATGATGATCTTATTCGAATGTTTATGAATAATGAAGACTTTCCGATTGTTTTGGGTAACCGAAAAAATGTCGGCTTGGGGTATTGGCAATTCGAATGTCGAAGAGCTGCTGAAAAAGGACGTCCTGCATCGATACAAGCCAAGAAAGGTTACGATTTCATTTAAAAGACGTCCGCATTGAATAATGCAGTTATGAACAGATTGCACTTGAAAAGTTTTGTTATCGTGGTAAGTTGGCATGCCAAGCTCATTGTCGAAATACAATTTGTCGGCTTTAGAAAAGAGGGGATTTAAATAAATTTAGGCTGCTGGCTTAAGCTTGGATTCTTTGTGTATATGCGTTATCGATGCAATCAGGTAATATACCTAAAGAAGTAACCTGAAAATAATAAAAACTACAATTATGAGGATAAGAAATGAGTAATGAAGAGAATGCTAATAAAGTTGATGCAGCAAAAGAAACGGCTGGAAAACTATTTTCATTGATGATGGACTTAAAAGAAAAAAACGCAAAAGTTTTTTTTGGTGTCATTGGAGTCCTGGTTCTTCTATTGATTGTTATGATGATGAGTGGCGGAGATTCAAATACCGTCACTGGACCTACGGCTAAGAATCTTGTTGTCGGGCAGCAGTATGTTTTGAAAAACCCCAATTCTTATGAAATTGCATCTCCGATACAATTGCTTGCAGTTCCAGGTGCTATAGCAGCCTTCGATGACAGTGAAGATGTGGAGAAAGGTAAGGCTGATTCCTGTAGGCGCGTGTCTCAGGGAACAGCGGTATCTATCATCGAATTCCAGGATTTTGGTGGAAAGAAGAATGCATTTGTTAAGGTTCAGGTTGAGGATGGTCAATGTAAAGGTAGTTCGGGTTGGGTTTTGTCAATTGACGTCCAATAAAGTTTGACAAGACTTAAAAGCCATGTATAATGGCTAAATAAATTGCAGTGCGGGAATAGCTCAGTGGTAGAGCACAACCTTGCCAAGGTTGGGGTCGCGAGTTC
>CAIKYI010000649.1 GCA_903831545.1 uncultured Methylobacter sp.
AAATATGGCTTAAATATTGCTTAAACAATATGTAATCCTATGAGTGGTAGGACAAACTCTGGCTAAATTGATCTTTAATAAAAAGATTGATGTAGTTAGGCTGGCAAAAACTAAATGTACATTTCGAGTGTTTGAAGCAGTTGCATGGGTTTGGATTTTATAAATAATGGAAATAAATATGAACTATTTTAAAGCAGGTAATTTTTTAGGTAGTAATAGTCAGCTACAGAATATTCCCGACGCGGTAAGTCGGCGGAGAAAACTTTCAGTGTTGGTCGCTGCAGCCGTAGTTGGCTCATCCATGATAACCGTTCAGGACGTAGAGGCGGCTGGTTCAAAGAAAAAACTGAAAAATAAATCCCAGACTGAAAAAGTCGTTAATGATTTGCAAGCGGAGAATACCCGTTTGCGGGAACAGCTATTGCAATTTCAGGCTGCCCAGAGGAATCCCGGGGGCACCCAAGCTGCAACGGGTTTGGGAGCAGTTCCCGATAATACCGAAGCTGCAGCCGGGGTAGCTGATTCCGCAGAAGTTGTGGCCAAAAAAGAAGCGGCAGAAACTGATAACCTGGGTGAGGTTGTTGTTAAAGGCAAAGTTCGCTCCCGTCTTGAAAAAGTCAAAGATGTACCGTCATCATCGTCGGTAAGATCAGGTGAAGAGCTGAACAGGCAGTTGTCTCAGGATTTGGGCTCTATTTTACAGCGTGCCGGCAACGTCAAATGGAACTCCGGTAACTCGCGTACCAGCAGTTTATCCATTCGTGGCGTTGGGCAGCAAGCCCAGACCGATGCGATGGACCCCAGTGTCGGCACCATTGTTGATGGCGTGCCTTATGCTTACAACCCGCTGACCAGTTTTGATCACTATGATATCGATCAGGTTGAGGTTGCCCGAGGTCCGCAAGGTACATTGGGTGGAAAAAACGCTATTTTAGGTGCTATTAATCTGACCACCAAACGTCCTACTTTTACGCCCGAAGCCAATTACTCGCTGGCTTATGGTCAATATAACACCTATATCGCCGATGCGGCGGGCGGCGGCGCAGTGATTGATGGGTTGCTTGCGTTTCGTGGTGCTATCCATGTCAACAAGGCGGACGGCGCGACCACAAACCTCTGGAATAGCGATCAAACCTGGTATAACCGCGATCGGGCCTCGGGTCGGATACAGTTTTTATTAACGCCTACCGAAAATTTCAGCGCCCGTATCAGTTATGACAAAAATGCCAAACAAAGCGAATTTTACAACGGCAACTTGTTCTTTACGCCAACGCCGACTCGTTATGCCAATGGCGCTGTTAATAGCTTAAGCACTGATGCGTCAACAAGATTGAACAGGCGTTGGTTTACAGCTTCCAATCCCGGCTATACCTATCAAAAAGATTATCTCTATGGTGGTGGGCAACATGCTTTTAATCAGGATGCGCAATTCCCACTGGTCACCGACAGTCAGGGTGGTTCGGCAGAATTAAATTGGGATGTTGGCGGCTTTAAATTGAGTTCAATTACCGCGGTAAGGGATTATAATTTCCAGGCCCGAAATGACGAAGGCACGCCGTTCGATATCAGTAAAAACGGCGGCGGTGCGGTTCCGGATTTTTTGCAGCTTAGTCAGGAACTCAAGCTCAGTTCAAGTTTTGGTAAGTGGGTCGATTACAGCGGCGGAATCTATCTGATGGATCGGAAACAGACTAAAGGCAACCGGGTTGGCTTTGGTTCCGATGCCGGTGCGTGGTTTGCTTCGACCACTCAGTACAATATACTAGATACCAATAGCCAAGGTCGGCAACTGATGCAAAACTCCCTGGATGGACTGGATACCAATGGCCCTTATTTTATCCATAATCAGACTGGGTCGGTATTTGCCAATGCTAAATGGCATATAACCGAGCCATTATCAGTTACAACCGGCGTGCGTTTCAGTAATGAGAGCCGGGAACAGCAAACTCAAAAATTAATTACCAGTAATGGTGTCGGTGGCGCTTTAAATCCAGTTTCGGTGAATGGTGTGCAAACCGGTGGTTTTAATTCCAATAGTACTACTGGCGTATTAACAGGTGTTAATAGCGCAGCACAGACAGCCTTGGCGAATTCAGTTGCCCAACAATATTTTAATGTTGCAACTTATGCAGGTTTGGATCCTACGCAGATGGCTCAGGTAGCAACCGCAAAAGCAATTCGTAAGACCAATATGGGGGTGCTCTGGGACAAAGAGCCAGGGCGCTCTTTCAAATCAACCCAGCCGGGTTATGTGATCAGTCCAAGCTATAAAATTAATGAAGATTTGACGACTTATGTTTCCTGGCAGTACGGTGAAAAAGCCGGCTTTTCTCAAACACCTAATGCCATAGCGGTTAGTGTGTTACCTGAAAAAACCAATTCCTATGAGATTGGCTTCAAGTCGTCGATGTTTGACAAAGCCCTAACCTTAAATACCGACTTTTTCTACACGGATATTTCCAATTATCAGCAAGCCGTTCAGGTTGTTGATGACTATACAACCAATCTTGCCCGAGTCACTAACCCCAGTGCCGCGCCAATTTATATCTCCAGTACCGGTAATGCTAAAGGCGTAAGGGCTTTGGGTGTCGAAATTGATGGTTCTTTTAATGGGATTCCCTATACGTCGGTTAATTTTTCCGGTTCTTACAACGATGCCATTTATACCGACTTTAAAAACAGTGCAAAACCTTTGGAGCAAAATTATCCGGGGTCGCCCGCTTATCAGGATGTCACTGGTAAGACCTTACCCGGAGCTGCCAAGTTTGCATTTAATATAGGGCCGGAAGTCAGGATTCCGCTGCAGGCTATGGGAATTAACGGGCTGGGAAAAAATGAATTCCATACCAGTTTCAATACTTCATTTACCAGCAGCTATAAATCGGATGTGTCCCTGTCAGATTACAGCACCATCAAAGCAAATTCCTATACGGACTTTTCGGTTGGTATTGGTCGTCGCGACAAGTTGTTTGACTTGTCCTTGGTTGGTAAGAATATTTTCAATAATCAAACGCCTACCGCGATACTTTGGAATTCCTGGACACCCGGTCTTCCACAATGGTTTGGGGTGATGGTTAGCGGCAAGATATAACAATTTAACTTTTTGGGTTGTATTCCACTCTGCCCGGGTTTATCCCGGGCTTTTTTTTGCTTAATAACAACAGTCATTTTTCTTTACCGGTGTGCCAAGTGATAGCTTTGGAGGTAAATCATTCGTGGATGATGCGCTTCACTTTGTTCAGCACATCCTATTTGTTTACCCACCCAGGGAGCTTTAGTTGCTGAACAGCAGCGGTCAGAAATTTGGTTTTAAATTGACTGCCATAGGATGCCGATGAGAGGAGGCGCATCTTTCGCGGTTTGTTCCCCTCATCCCAGGCTTTTATTGGTAAAGGAGCAATAAGGCATTGTTCTCCGAGTGAGTGTTCGGCGTTTTCATCTGTTCATGGAGCGACACTGGCTGTTACTGGGCTGTTGAATTAAAAGCACATTATGTGTGGCTTTATCGGTTATTCAAATTTCTCATTTTTGGCAAAAATAAAGTCATATTTTATATGTTATTAAAATCAATTAACTATGTTGTTTTGCCAGGTATTTTAGCCGCTTGATTACTCTAAGTCTACTGTTGGCATGATAGGTGCTTTATTTGTATTGAAACTTGGATAGCCTAAGCCTGCCGTGCATTTTAAGTGATTTTTTTTAGACAAAATTAATAACAAAAGGGTAAATATAATGAAAACTTCATCGAAACTGATATTGCTTTTAATGGTTCTTGCTACGCCGGTAGCCTTCGGAGCAGAGCATGAACATGAACATGAGAAAAAAACTGGGGCTCCGGCCGCCACAGAATATAAGTACAAGACTCCAAAGCTTAATCGCGCCCAGTTTGATGCGTTGTTGGCCAAGCCCGAACAATTGCTTGTCATTGACGTACGGCGTCCTGATGAGCTGACCACTAAAGGCGGATTTCCTGTTTATTTAAGCATTCAGGCTACCGAGATTGAAAACAGCCTTGCTTATATTCCAAAAGACAGAAGCATTGTTACCGTATCAAACCATGCCGGCCGAGCAGGCGCTGCTGCTGATTTGTTGGCGGTAAAAGGCTTTAAAGTGGTAGGTGCGGTTGGTGCGCTGAACTATGAAGAAGAAGGTGGCAAATTGACAAAACTTGTGCCGCCCGAGCCTAAGAAATAGTCGAAACTAATAACTATCAAGTTGACGATTATTAGCCTGGGTAATCCTGAAAAAACTTTCAGGATCTGCTCAGGTCGATAATGGTCTTGTTATGTTTTTTTTGGAGGAAGTTCATGAGTAATAAATTATATTCAGCTATTCTCTTTGGACTCACGGTGATGGTAGCCGAAGAGTCTGGAGCCGTAGTCGATTTATTCAGTAATCCGGTTGGTGTTATAGGCCAAAGTAAACAACCGGATTTATTTAACGGCTCGGTTGCTCAAATTGGCGCCCAATCAGCTTCAGCAGCCGACAGCAAAGAGGTAGCGGCCGCTGTTACCACGCCGGTGCCAGCGCAGGAAGCATTGCCGGTGGCACAACCAATAGCCGCTGCGACTGATAATAAACAGCTTGTTGCAGACGCGTCTGCGCCAAAAAAATCAAAGCATTGGGCTTATCAGCCAATTAAAGCACCGGCTCAACCCAGCG
>CAIKYI010000650.1 GCA_903831545.1 uncultured Methylobacter sp.
ACTCCTACATTACAAACCATCATGCACAAAGTCAAAAAAATACCTGTTTTATTTTCCTTGGTTTCTAATGCAGTAATCGCGGGTGCAGGAACCGATGAGAATAATCATCTACCCAATGTCACTGGCGTTTCTGTGCCGGCACCCATCGAAGAGATGGTTGTGATGATTAAACAGTACTTTCCTGAGATACATCGGGTCGGCTCGTTGTTTACACCCGGGGAAGATAACTCTGTATACAATATGAATTTGTTTGAGAAAACCGCCATTCAACATGGACTTTCTGTATTAAAGTTGCCAGTAAATTCTTCTAGTGAATTGCCAAATGCTGCTTTAGCAATGGCCAGTCAACCCATTGATGCTTGGGTGCAAATAGTTGACAATCAGATGGTCTCTGGGTTTGTTGCAATTGCTCAAGCTGCAACGCGCGCTAAAAAACCATTGTTTACTTTTTCAAAATCAGGCGTTGAGCAAGGTGCAGCTGTCGCTTACTCAACGGATTATTATCAGGCTGGTTTTGATACGGCTCTGAAAGCAGTTGAAGTGATGCACGGTAAATCACCTAAAGATATTCCATTTTCACGTACTTCAAAAATTAATCTGATTGTCAGTGAAGAACACGCAAAAAATTTGCACATGACATTACCTGTGGAGCTTATAGGTAAAGCAGATTTGCGATTAAGTAATCATCATTAATTCAAATGGAGGACGTGGATGGAAATTATTACTGAGCTTGACGGTGATGAAATGCGCATTGAATTGCGAGGAAGGTTAGATGCAGCTTGGAGCAATTCGGTAAGTAAGACTCTGCAGGATACTGTACATGGTGGGTCTCATCGTATTGCCTTGGATTTGTCACAAGTAAATTATCTCAGTTCTGCCGGTATACGTGTATTGGTAATACTAACTAAAAATCTGAAAGCAGTGGGTGGTTCTTTTCGACTTATTAATCCATCCTCTTCAGTCAGCGAAGTATTAAGATTGGTTGGCTTTCAGCAGTTGCTTGATAGCTTTAATTCTTCGGTAGTGATTCAAAAGCCGATTCTTAAAGATGATAAAAACAGTGAGTTTCGATCGGTAAAGATTGGTGAAAATGATTTTGAAGTCTATACATTAAACCCCGACTCAGTTCAGCAAGGCTTAGTTATAGGTAATGTAGAGAATAAGTTGGCTGTTGATTTAAAACAGACCGATTCCATGCCTGTTAATAATGATACTTGGGTTATTGGTCAAGGCGTTTTGGGTGCTGCAAATTATACTGCGTCGAGTTTTGGTGAATTACTTGCAGTATCGGGTTTGGCTATTACTTTGCCAGGTAATGATCCGGCTCATCCGGATTGGATGCAACATGAGGCAGACTTGGTGCCTGAAGTTACTCTGTTTCACGGATTGAAAGGGGTAGGGGAGTTTAGATATCTTGTTCGCTTTGGCGAGATACCGGAAACCGCACCGATACGTTTAAGTGATTTGGCAAAAGCAGCGATGGAATTCTGTGTTAGTGATACTGTTTCTTTTGTTGTCTTAGCAGAAACGGCTCACCTTATTGGTGCTGCAGCTCAAGTCTCACCTGAAACGTGCTCTGATGAATTCTTTAATTTTCCTGCTATTCGTGATCATTTGCTGTTTACAGCAGAACCTGCTTATGCAGACGATACTTGTTTAATCGTTGGGTTAATTGCACGTAATCCACAATGTTCTTTGGCTGCTCAATTAAGACCCATGACTAATGGCAGTGACTTGTTTATTCATGCTCACGCCAGTGTTGTTCCTTTTAGTCCTGTCCGTAAAGGGCTTATTAATTTATCGGAAAGTTTGCAAAAATTAATGGTTACTCAAACTATACGTGGCGTGTTGCATTTACTAAATGATGATCGTGATGGTGTTGGGGCAGGCGAAAGTTTTTTGCGAAGAGGTGCTATATGGTGTGCGCCTGTTAACTTTAAAGAGGAAAAGCCCGAATGACATTGTTGATAGGTGCGTTAACTTTGGGAATAATCTTGTCGTTATTAGCCTTGGGTGTTTATATTTCTTATCGGATATTTGATATTGCCGATATTACGGTTGATGGCTCCTTGACTTTCGGAGCCGCTGTGGCCAGTGTTTTACTTGTTAAGCATGGCGTCAATCCTCTTTGGGCAACCACTGCGGGATTTA
>CAIKYI010000651.1 GCA_903831545.1 uncultured Methylobacter sp.
TGTTAATGCTCTGCCTGCCTTTGTATCTGTTGTGGCTTTGTTTGTTGACGAGCAGGAAGCACGAATACGCGAGGTCTTGCAGCAAGTACCCATAGATTGCTTGCAATTTCATGGTGATGAAGCGGTTGAAGCTTGCAGGCTTTACGGCAAAAGGTATATCAAGGCAGTGAGAATGCACGACGGCATTGATATAAAGCAAATGGCTGGACAGTATTATGATGCTGCGGCTTTGCTATTGGATGCTTATCACCCAGGAGCAAAAGGTGGGACTGGCAGTCAGTTTGACTGGGCGTTGATACCTGAACAATGTAGCTTGCCGATTGTTTTGGCGGGTGGCTTGGATATTGATAATGCCAGACAGGCGATACAGGCAGTAAGACCCTACGCGTTGGATGTTAGCAGCGGTGTGGAAGCAAAAAAAGGTATTAAGGATGCGCTAAAAATGGCGACATTCATACGTGAAGTTAACGAGAGTGACAGAATAATATGACAGAAAAATACAATCTGCCCGATGAAAGAGGCCACTTTGGTCCTTATGGCGGAATGTTTGTCGCGGAAACATTGATTCCCCCAATTCAGGAGCTGAATGCGGCTTATCAGCAGTATTTGAATGACCCTGAATTTATAGCCGAATTGGATGCCGACTTAAAATATTATGTGGGTCGACCGTCGCCTTTGTACCATGCAGAACGCTGGAGTCGTGAATTAGGTGGCGCTCAGATTTATTTGAAACGGGAAGATTTAAACCATACCGGCGCACATAAAATCAATAACACGGTAGGTCAGGCTTTATTGGCCAAGCGTATGGGTAAGACACGTATTATTGCTGAAACCGGAGCCGGTCAGCATGGTGTGGCTACAGCTACGGTTGCGGCCAGACTTGGTTTGGAGTGCGTAATATACATGGGGGCGGTCGACGTGGTTCGGCAATCATTAAATGTATATCGGATGAAGTTATTGGGTGCCAAAGTGGTTGCCGTTGAATCAGGTTCAAAGACCTTAAAAGATGCTTTGAATGAAGCGCTTAGAGATTGGGTGACCAATGTCGACAATACCTTTTACATCATTGGAACGGTTGCAGGTCCTCATCCTTATCCTGCCATGGTACGTGATTTTCAGGCCATTATTGGCCGTGAAGCAAAACAACAATGTCTGGAGCAGGTCGGACGTTTGCCGGATGCGCTAGTTGCCTGTGTAGGGGGCGGCTCCAATGCAATAGGATTGTTTTATCCGTTTATTGATGATGCGTCAGTAAAGTTGATTGGCGTTGAAGCGGCTGGCGATGGCGTTGAAACAGGCAGGCATTCGGCGCCTTTGTGTGCAGGCCGTCCTGGCGTATTGCATGGCAACCGGACTTATCTTATGGAAGATGACGATGGTGAAATCATCGAAACGCATTCTATTTCTGCCGGCCTGGATTATCCGGGTGTGGGTCCTGAACATGCCTGGTTGAAAGATACAGGTAGGGCCGAGTATGTCAATATTACAGACACTGAAGCACTGGAAGGTTTTCATGCCTTGACCCGAATGGAAGGTATTATTCCGGCACTCGAATCCAGTCATGCAATGGCCTATACCATGAAGCTTGCGCCGATTATGAACAAAGATGAAGTTATTATTGTCAGTCTTTCCGGTCGTGGCGATAAAGACATGCAAACAATGGCGCAACGTGAGGGGATAGAACTGTGAGTCGTTTAACTGCTACCTTTGAAGCCTTGGCCCAATCTGGCCGTAAGGCGTTAATTCCGTTTATTACCGCCGGAGATCCAAATCCCGATTTCACCTTGCCCATGATGCACGCAATGGTTGAAGCTGGGGCTGATGTTATCGAATTGGGCGTTCCGTTTTCTGACCCAATGGCTGACGGTCCGGTCATTCAGCGTGCCAGTGAGCGTGCTTTAGCTCATAAAATGAGTTTAAGACGTGTTTTGGCTATTGCCACAGAGTTCAGAAAATCTAATCAACATACTCCCGTGGTGTTAATGGGTTATGTTAATCCAATTGAAGCAATGGGGTATGAGGATTTTTCCAATGCGGCTCAGCGTGCTGAAATTGATGGCGTTTTAACCGTCGATTTGCCTATTGAAGAAGCTGCGCAAAATATTGCCCTGTTAAAGGCACGAGCTGTTGATCCGATTTTTTTATTGGCCCCCAATAGCACTGACGAGCGTATAAAAATGATGGGGACTGCCGGTAGCGGTTATCTGTACTATGTATCGCTTAAAGGTGTTACCGGAGCAGGGCATTTAGATGTTGACGATGTTGAAGCCAAGCTGAGTCAAATCAGGGCAAATACCAGTTTGCCTGTTGCTATTGGTTTTGGTGTTAAAGATGCCCAAACAGCGAAAACGGTTTCCGGTCTGGGTGATGGCGTAGTCGTGGGTAGCGCATTAATTAGTAAAATTGAAGCAAATCTCGATGATTTGGAGCGCGCTAAAAGTGAAATAGTTGAGCTATTAACCTCCATGCGCCAGGCAATGGATAGCTAAAGAACATTTTTCATGATGGGCTGAATCAATCAGTTCATCAAGCAGCAACATGACGGGTATTTGAATGAGTTGGTTTGAAAAATTAATCCCTTCTACAATTAGAACGGAAGGTTCGAATAAAAAGGGCACTGTGCCCGAAGGATTGTGGAACAAGTGTCCAAGCTGTAATGCAATTCTTTACAACACAGAGTTGGAAAGAAATTTTAGTGTTTGCCCAAAATGTGAGCATCACATGCGAATTTCTGCGAGAACTCGTTTAGCTATGTTTCTTGATGAGGGCGGTCAGCAAGAAATCGGTAAAAATGTTAAGCCACTGGATCCATTAAAGTTTAAAGACAGCAAAAAATATAAAGACCGGGTCACCCAGGCGCAAAAGCAGACTAAAGAAAATGATGCCTTGATTGTCATTAAAGGTCAGCTTAAAGGGCAGGCTATTGTTGCTGCAGCCTTTGATTTTGGGTTCATGGGTGGGTCCATGGGTTCTGTGGTCGGTGAAAAATTTGTTCGTGGCGTAAACAAGAGTCTTGAGTTGGGCGTGCCGTTCATCGTTTTTACAGCCAGCGGCGGCGCACGTATGCAAGAATCGCTATTCTCGTTATTCCAGATGGCTAAAACCAGTGCGGCCTTAACCAAGTTGTCTGAGGCAGGTCTTCCGTATATTTCGTTTATGACTGATCCGACTATGGGTGGTGTATCAGCAAGTTTAGCAATGCTTGGTGACATCAATGTTGCCGAACCCAATGCCCTGATCGGTTTTGCCGGTCCCAGAGTCATTGAACAAACCGTCCGTGAAAAACTGCCGGAAGGTTTTCAGCGCAGCGAATTTTTACAGGAGCATGGCGCTATCGATATGATTATCGATAGACGTGAAATGCGCGATAAGATAGCCAGCATTCTTGCGATGCTGATGCAGGGTAGAGCGTTTGCTGCACAGCAACTTTCCCTGGCATCCGATTTAATCGCTAACGAGACTGAAAACACTGAAGAAATGCAAGCAGAAGCAGATGACGTCATCAATCATCCAGATCAGGTAGAGTGATTTTTTAATATCGGTTAATGAAACCTTTTAATTCCCTACAGGATTGGCTGAAGTGGCAGGAAAGCTTACATCCCTTATATATTGATTTGGGTTTGGAGCGGGCGGCACACGTATTTCATGCGCTTAACCCTGATTATGACAAGCCTCCAACTATTACAGTAGCCGGAACTAATGGCAAAGGTTCCACCGTTGCTTATCTGGAGTCTATTTATATAGAGCAAGGTTACCGGGTGGGGTCTTATACTTCGCCACATATTCTGAAATATAACGAAAGAATAAAAATAGATGGCAAATCGGTATCGGATGAACAGATTTGTGAGGCCTTTGCAAGAATAGACATTGCTCGTGGCAATATTACATTAAGCTATTTTGAGTTTGGTACCTTGGCTGCCCTGGATATATTTCGTCGCGCCAACGTTGATGTTCAATTGCTTGAAGTGGGTTTGGGCGGGCGACTGGATGCGGTTAATATAATCGCTCCTGATGTGGCGGTTATTACCAGTATCAGTATTGATCATAGCGAATGGTTAGGGAACACCCGAGAAGCAATCGGTACTGAAAAAGCAGGTATTTTTCGTGCAAGAATTCCTGCTGTAACAGGTGAGCCTGAACCGCCGGAATCCCTTATAAAATGTGCTCTTGAACTGGGAGCCCCGTTGTATTGTATTGGTAAGGATTTTGGCTATAAAAAACAGGAATCAGGTTGGGATTGGTTTTCTGAAGATCTACAGATGTTACAATTACCGGAACCTGGTTTAAAAGGTGAGCATCAGTTTCGTAATGCTTCTGTCGTGCTTTTAGCCGTGACAAAAATGTCTGAAGTGTTACCTGTTAGTGAACTGGCGGTTAGGCAAGGTTTGGCAAAGGTTCATTTAGCCGGTCGGTTTCAATTGATCAATGGTGAAATTCCGGTCCTCCTGGATGTTGGCCATAATCCTGAAGCAGTAAGAACATTGGCGGATTACTTAGCGGCTGTTTATCCGGGAAGACGTATCCACGCTGTATTTTCAATGATGAAAGATAAGGACATTGCCAGTGTCCTTGAAATTATGAATGCTGTAGTTTATGACTGGTTTTTTGCACCGTTAATTAATCCTCGTGCTGCTAATGAATCGCTGATGCGCGAGTTTTTCTTGAAAAGTTCGGTATCCAGGGTTTCTTTTGGCTATGACGGATTTAATCAGGCATTTTCTGCGGCAAAAAGTCAGTCTGTAGCAGGGGATTTGTTATTGGTTTTTGGGTCTTTTTTTTTGGTATCTGAGTGCTTGGTTGAATTTGAGAATAAGTGAGTAGACGAAATGGATCATGAATTAAAACAACGTTTGATTGGTGCGGTTGTGGTTACTGCACTTTGTGCTATTTTTATCCCCATGTTATTCGATGATCCTGTCGATACAAATATCAGTGAGCTCGCAGTTCCTGCGCCTGCTAATACCGGAGCAGGGGATGCAGGTAATCTGCCTGCGAGTGCGGAGCAGGTGTTAAAGTTGCCTGACTCAGAACCGTTAACAACTGATAATTCCGGTGAAACAATTGAAAGTACCGGTGCCGAAGAGGAGTTGGCCGAGCCAGATGCGGGGCAGTCGAAACAAGGCGGTGCCGGGGATGCTTTATATGCCGAATCCAAAGGCTATACCAGACAAAATATTGATGAAGAACCACCTGTGGATGAACCCGAAGTCGTGTCACCCAAGGTACATTCCAAACAGCCTCTTGATTCAGCTCAGGGTAAGTCATCGTTGACCGAAGCTTTAAAAAACCAGGCGCCCAAAGCTCAAGTCAGGGATGCCCGCATGGAAGCAGAGGTAAACGAAGCCGTTAAGGCTAAAAAAGTCATAGAGACGCTAAAGCCAATAACAGTTAAAAAGCCTGATATTGAACCATCAAGTAATACCCATGCCGAGGCAGTTAAGTCAGATGCTTTAGCGGTTCAGGCCAAGCAACCCAGTGCGGCAAAAAGCCTTGCGGCTGCAGTCGCTGAAGCAAAAAAACCTGTGGTTGCGCCACCTAAAGCCCCTGCAAAATTAGTGCGCTGGTTTATTCAGGTGGGTAGTTTCAGTAAAAAAGACAATGCCATGTCGCTTTGGGATAGCTTGCGTGAACAAGGTTTACCCGCTTCGCTGGATACTGTTCAAACAGATAAAGGTACCGCCTACCGTCTTCGGGTAGGGCCAGAACTTGACGAAAAAAAGGCTGCGGCAATGAAGTCAAGACTGGATAAACAAAATATAAAGGCCATTTTGATCTCTGAATAAAATGTTTTATAAAGGCATGATCTGGATAGATTTCACCCTACTCGGGTTAGTTTTTGTTTTTATTGTTTTGGGTCTGTTTCGAGGATTTAATAAGGAAGTTTTTTCGTTATTGTTCTGGTTGCTGGCAACTTGGGTAGGGTTAACTTTTAGTCATGAGTTTTGCGGGTTTTGGGGAGCTTTCATCAGCCATCAAACAGCCAGAATTGCATTGTCTTTCCTGGCTTTATTGGTGATTACGCTGAGCGTTGGCGGTTTAATCAATTTCCTGATAAGTGTTGTGACTAAAAATTCAGGCTTAACCCTTCTGAATAGATTGGGTGGCATGCTCTTTGGGGTAATTCGTGGCATGATCTTTATTACAGTCGTTGTCATATTGGCGGGGTTTACACCTTTGCCCAGGGAGTCCTGGTGGTCAGCGTCTACAGTGCTCCCGCCTTTTCAAGTGCTGGCTGTATGGTTGCGAGATCATCTTTCAACAGGTATAGCTACTTACATCAGTTATCGCTAGCTTCTTTCGCTAATCTCTTTAAACAATGCAGGTTAAAAAATAATGTGTGGTATTGCGGCAATCGTTTCACATCAGGCTGTTAGTCAGGATTTATATGATGCACTGACAGTTCTGCAGCATAGGGGGCAGGATGCTGCCGGCATCGTGACTTGTGAGGCCGGCCGGTTACATTTACGCAAGGAAAACGGTTTAACCCGTGACGTTTTTACCAATGCGCAAATGTTAAAACTGAAGGGCAACATGGGTATAGCTCATGTTCGTTACCCGACAGCAGGTTGCACCAGTTCAGCGGAAGCGCAACCGTTTTATGTCAACTCGCCTTTTGGTTTGACGCTTGCGCATAATGGCAATTTGACCAATACCGAAGAATTAAAAAATGCCTTGTTTGTAGAGGATCAGCGGCATATTAATACCGATTCGGACTCCGAAGTTTTGCTGAATGTTTTTGCTCATGAATTACAAAGTCTGGGTAAATTGCATTTAAGTGTCGATGATGTTTTTGAAGCGGTTTCCGGCGTTCATCGTCGTTGTAGAGGAGCTTATGCAGTTGTCATTATGATTGCCGGCTTCGGGATTTTAGGTTTTAGAGATCCTCACGGTATTCGTCCGATTGTTTATGGTGCACGAAAATCCAAACAAGGCACTGAAGTGATGATCGCCTCCGAAAGTGTTGCGCTTGATGTGCTGGGCTTCGATCTGATAAGAGACATTGCGCCGGGTGAAGCAGTGTTTATTGAAGCATCCGGTGAATTGCATACCAAGCAGTGTGCAGAACAAATTGATCATTGCCCCTGTATTTTTGAATATGTTTATTTTGCAAGACCGGATTCGATTATTGACCGGATTTCAGTCTATAAAGCCCGTTTAAGAATGGGCGAAAAGTTGGCCAAAAAAGTGCTTAGGGACTGGCCGGATCATGATATTGATGTGGTTATTCCCATTCCCGACACCAGTCGTACAGCCGCTTTGCAGATGGCTAATATCTTGGGTGTTAAGTATCGGGAAGGCTTCATAAAAAACCGCTACATCGGCAGAACATTTATAATGCCGGGTCAGAAAATGAGAGAAAAATCGGTCAAGCAAAAGTTGAACGCCATTAGCCTTGAGTTTGAAGGCAAAAATGTATTGCTGGTTGATGATTCGATCGTCAGAGGGACAACCTCCGAGCAGATTATTCAGATGGCACGTGATGCCGGTGCCAAAAAGGTCTATTTTGCCTCAGCTGCACCACCGGTTCGGTATCCCAATGTTTATGGAATTGATATGCCCGCCGCTCATGAATTGATTGCCCATGATAAAACTGAAGATGAAGTGTGTGAAGCAATAGGCGCCGACAAGGTTATTTATCAGGAACTGAACGATTTGATTGATGCGGTTCGTAAAGGTAATTTGGATATTGAACATTTTGATACGTCCTGCTTTAGTAAAGAATATATTACCGGTGACATTGACGATGCCTATCTGGAACGAACTGAGGCATTACGCAATGACAGTGCTCAAGCCGAAAGAAACTCTGAAAATTTTATAATCGGAATGCAGAATGGGGATTGATATTTAAGACTAATGACTTTAAGGCCATTAATTCATGAAATTAATTCACTGAATTGGTTTTACCCCTTTAGTCTTTAGCCCTGATTTTAAATTTCATCGAACATGATAAAAAGTGACTTGATTTCCAAAACATAATCGTATTACAAAGCCATGAAAGACAACAACTGGAGCAACTACAATCTTGAAACCCAGGCGATAAGAGCCGGGCATAGGCGTACTCATGAAGATGAGCACAGCATTCCGATATTTGCCACTTCCAGTTATGTGTTTGCCAGTGCCGAAGAAGCCGCTATGCGTTTTACTGGAAAAAAACCTGGCAATATTTATTCACGCTTTACCAACCCAACAGTTAATGCTTTTCAAGAAAGGCTGGCCTTAATGGAAAATGGCGAACGCTGCCTGGCCTTTGCCTCAGGTATGGCAGCCAGTATGGCGGTTGGTATGGGACTGCTTAAAGCCGGGGATCATGTTGTGTGTTCGCGCGGTGTTTTTGGCAATACCGTGTTGATGTTTCAGAATTATTTTGGCAAGTTTGGAGTTGAAACCGATTTTGTCGATTTGGTTGATACCGCAGCTTGGGAAGCGGCAATCAAACCCAATACCCGTTTTTTGTTTTTGGAAACACCTTCTAACCCCCTGACTGAAATTGCCGATATCTCAGCACTTGCCAATATTGCCCATAATCACGGCTGTTTACTGATCGTTGATAATTGTTTTTGTACGCCGGCATTGCAAAAACCATTGGATTTGGGGGCGGATATCATTGTTCATTCGGCAACCAAATATATTGACGGACAGGGGCGTTGTGTCGGTGGTGCAGTTGTTGCCAGTGAAGACGTCATCGAAAAGTCTATTTATCCCTATCTGCGTACTGGCGGAGCGACTATGAGTCCGTTTAATGCCTGGGTATTTTTATCCGGACTTGAAACGCTTGCGATCAGAATGAAAGCACATTGTGACAGCGCTTTTGAACTTGCCTTATGGCTGGAACAGCAAGTCGGCGTTTCGAGGGTGCATTACCCGGGATTAGTCTCACATGCTCAACATCAATTGGCTGCACGTCAGCAAAGCCATTTTGGTGGTATCGTGAGTTTTGAGTTAACTGGTGGCAAGGAGCATGCCTGGAAGTTGATCGATGCTACTGAAATGTTGTCAATCACTGCCAATTTGGGTGATGTAAAAACCACGATCACTCATCCGGCAACGACGACACATGGCCGATTAACATCCGAAGTCAGAGCTGCAGCAGGTATTAAAGATGGTCTGCTAAGGATTTCAGTAGGACTGGAACACATTGAAGATATTAAAAAAGACATTTTTAGAGGCTTGTCATTGTGAATTGGATTAATCAATTCAAATAGGATAAGTCCAGACCAGAACATTGTTTAGAGGGTCCCCCCATGCAAGGATTAGCGATGTTGCAGCATAGGGGCGAATATTTTCACCCCTACAACTACTCAAGAGATTTTATAAGCGACTTTTGTTATTCCTATTTTGGTATCTAAAAATCATTGTCCTGAAAAGATTCTCCGATGATGAGAAGTTCCTGAGTATTTTGTTCAATCGCGGCTACACAATCAGCATCTATTTTTCCTGCAAGTACCATCCGGTTAAGTTCTCCGCAAGCATCTCGCACAGTCCAGGCCTTTTTGTAAGGCCGCTTGCTGGTTAGCGCATCATAGATATCAGCGACAGTCACAATTCTAGCCGCAAGAGGAATGGCATCTCCTTTCAAGCCGTTTGGATAGCCAGAACCATCAAGAAATTCATGATGACATCCTACAATGTTTCTCATAACTTCAGTGTCGGGAAGATGTTGAAGTGCGTAGTCCCCCAGCATTTTTGATACGATCTTATTTCCTTTTATGACGTGCGATTCCATTTTCTTACGTTCTTCAGGCTCTAATTTTCCGGGCTTAAGTAGTATGCTGTCAGGGATTCCGATCTTCCCAATGTCATGTAAAGGCGCAAAAAGAAAGATGTGTTCAATGAATTCGTCAGTGAGGTTGTGGATGGGCGCGATAGCTTTAGCAATAATTCTTGAGTAACGGGCCATGCGCTCAAGGTGATTGCCGGTTTCAAAATCACGTAAGTTTGCAAAATCCCTTGCCAACTTGGCGGAGGCGACAATGGAACGAACTGCAGTGAGTTCGCTAGAAATACTCATGTTTATAAGGCTGGCATAAAGACCAAGATCACGTTGTACTACAGGCGTAAATGCGGCCGACTCCATGGAGTCAAAAAATAAGAAACCAATAAAAGTGCTGTTATCGTAAATAGGTAAAGTGAAAGAAGAGCGATAACCTTGTTGCAACAGCCAGGCTGAATGCAAGGTGTTGGACTTGATAACTTTCTGAATCTCAGTGATGACCCGAGGTTCGCCACTTTTTGCAATGTGGAGCAGGGACGGGCTATCGGAAAGCTTAAAGTCATAGCCTATAATTGCGTTACCTTGCCGTGTACTATTGAGAAAGGTTTTAAGTTGATCTTGTTCGGCATCGTAAATTGCACAGGCGATCCGATGTACTGTGGGGATTGTAGTCAGTATCCGGTCGTGTAAATAGCTGAGCCGTTCGTTAAGCGATCCAGTATTTTCAAACAGATGTGGAATAAAGTTTTGGTGGTAAGACGGCATTACTGAGGGCCTGATTTTTAAAAGGGTTAGTGAATTTAACGATGATAAATGGCATGCTTTTTGTTTTTTTACTTTTATCAGTTTACACCATTTTGATCAAAATGGATTTAAATTTAGTTGTTCCAAGTTCTATTACTGAGCATTCCGGAAGCAATCTTATTGATTTATGCAGCTTGATTTAGTTAATTATTGCGGTTAACTGGCGTTGAACTCTTAAGTTACCCACTGCCGCATTAGTTGCAGTCGCGGTAATTTGGTATATGAGTATATTATCAGAGCCTTCCGTTGCAGTTGTTGAGGTGCAATCCACCTTTACCGTGTAATTGGCGAACCTTACTGGCGTTGTTGGGACAGTTAAGGCAAGTGTAAATGTGGTGTTGGCGACGCAGCTGGAATTAGTTACCGCCTGATAAACGCCCCATTCAATACCTGAATGCGCCGCCTGATAAGCCATGGCACTTTCTTCATTTAGGGTGCTACTTTGTATTTGCAGGGAAGTTACCCGGCCAATAAATACCGCGATGCCGCCCAGGACTACAACCAGGAAAATAGCCATAATCAGACTGAAACCTTGTTGATTGTCGTTATGGCGCATTTTGTATATGAACCTCGTGCAGTAAAGTTATGCTGTCGATACTATTGCTTAGCGTAAGATTTATTGTGACCATACTATTACGCTGGTTGACTCCCGAGTTGTAGACAAAACTACTATCGGTACAATTAACGCTGGTTGCTATTTTTGCAATATTGGGTGCAGAGCTAAGTGGTGTACTTGCAAAATTGGTTGGTTGAGTCGCTTGTCTGGTATACCCGCTATAGCGCCATAAAATGTTTCCAACGCAAGTGAAAGTGACTGGGGCAGAAATAATTTGGAAGCGTTTGCCCGGCGAATCTAATGGGAACTGTTTGGAAGAAAACATGATTTTGTTTGGTGTTGAACCTGTAGCAATAGCCGCCACATTGCTTCCGTTATAAACATGGGCAGGTGTCGTATTATAGATCACAAGTTCTTGTCCAACAGTTGGTGCAGGGGAAGTCGTGTACAGGCCACCGATAACTTCGAAACAAGTATCACCGGTAAAATCAAGAATATCTTGAATCCTTGTGCCACCACATTGAGCTACTCCGGACAGAGCGGCGTCAGAGCGATAGCGCCCACCGGTAACGGTCGGTAGAAATTCGATATAACTGCCGCTAACTCTAACGCTATTGGGCAAGGCCAGGCTTAATTCACGTCCCATGCGTCTTAAAGCGGTATCGGCCACATCAGAAAGATCGGCACGCGCGGTCGCATCAAAGTAGCCTTTCAAAGGAGTTACGAAACTGGCAACCAAGGCCCCGAGTATGCCGGTAATTACCATGACCATCACTGCTTCAAGCAAGGTAAATCCTTGCATATATTTTGGGGTTTTGTGCAACATCATGGGCCGTAGTTGGTGCGGTAGCTTTCCAATAACACTTTGGTGCTAAAGGGGCCAGTGACAGTCACGGTAATATGTTTGGCATTCCCGCCTGAAATTCCGTTGAGACTGGCCGTTGGGTCTACCTCAACTCTGACACTATAACTTTCAAGTCCGCTAAGAGTGATTGCCGGCGCGTTGATAGAGCTGATTCCGTTGCGGCTATAGTCGTTATAATCATCTATGTCGTCATAAAGATCACGACTGGACTCTACCACATTAGCACCACCATCTGGATCGCTGAAGTTCTGTTGCATAATTTCTTCCAGCATCGATTCTGCAATGGCCAGTGCCTGATTTTTGACCTCAGGATCGACTGAGTGTCGCACATTAAAGTTAATCGAGGCAACAATCCCCGCCATTGCGATGCCAACGATGACCATGAAGATGATCAGCTCTATCAGCGAAAGGCCACTTTGTCGCTTAGTCACAGCTTGCTGACTCCTCATGCACATAACCGGTTTCAGGCTCGAGGCAAACATAATGGGTTACGTCGCCGCCGGTGATGATAAATGTTCTAATGGCCGTCATTAGCACTCCACTTAGAGCCGGTTGTCCTTGTCCATTAAAGGTTATGGTTCCAAAGCTGGTGACGCTGACGCCTTTCAGGGCAGGATAGGACGAGGTTCCCACTGTTACTGCGCAAGCATTGGACACGCTTACCGGTATCGCTAAAGCGCGTTGGGCAATGGCCAGTTTCTGTGCCAGTCTGATCGATGCTTTTACCGTCTCCACACAGCCCCCCGCATCGTGGCTGGCAAAATTGAGTCGGGATGCGGCAAAAGCCGACAAAATGCCCATGATCACCATGACCAAAACCAGTTCAACCAGCGTAAAGCCTTTAAAACGTTTATTCATGCGCCATTGAAGCTAATAATTGTTGGGCGGCTTTGGATTGTGGCCATCTAATCACCAATGCTTGGGCTTGCTCAAGGGCTTGAGCGCGTTCCCCGATAAAGTTCAGGCATTGTATATATTCAGTTTGAACGCCATAAGATTCAGGTTGTAAGATTTTGGCCTGTTGAATCCAGTTCATTAGTTCCTCATGCGAGACGGGCTGTTTAAGCCTGTTTGCATAGCTGCGTTGCATAACGGTTTTCTCCAACAGATTTTTAACATCAAATGCGTTAACTTCAAAGCCTTTGCTAAAAAGTGTTGCACTTTTATCCAGTAAATCGGAGCGTGCCTGAGCAATGCCTTGATCTCGCCAGATGACGCCCTCTTGCCAGTAATAGCCGGTAACCCTGGGTTGCAACGCTCGCGCAACACCAATCCAGAGTACACCGTGTTCGGCATCACCCTGTTGCAATCGTTGCAAGCCATAGCTGGCAGACATTCCGGCTAGAACGGGTAGGCTTAACCACGCCATCACTATTATCAAGAGCAGGTTGCCAAGAAAGACGGGACGAAATCCTGAAATAGTCTGTGGGGGTAAATTGGGCAATACCCTGTAAGCTGCACCCAGTTCAAGCAGTTGATAGTTGATAATGCCCAAATAAGCGCCAAAAACAGCCTGTAAAATCGGAATGTAAAAAGGGAAATCAACTAGTGCATGAGTCAGCATCGAGGTGATGGCCGCCGCTGACAGAATTAGGGGCAAGCTTTGTCCGGCGAGAGCTGGCTGTCGGAATTTAAACAACTGCCCATAGACAACGAAGAGCAATAATAAAAACAAACCCAAACCAGGCAAACCTAGCTCGAAGGCAAATTGCAGGTAATCGTTATGAACATATATTAAATGACTATCAAGAAATGGCGGCACTTTATGGGCTTCAAAGTAATAGCCAAAGTTAAAAAAACCGCTGCCTAGCAACAGATGTTCGGCCAATCCATGCCAGGCAACCTGATATATTTCCCAGCGATTTGAGGAATCACCATGACTGAGTGTGTCAAAAA
>CAIKYI010000652.1 GCA_903831545.1 uncultured Methylobacter sp.
ATATTCTTGCGCAACTAACGGCATGTTTTCCATCAGCTTGTGTGCTGTCTCGGTTCGGTCATACTTACCAGATACCACGTCGGAAAACTCCTGTTCGAGTCCGGCCATAGACTTGCGCTCGTAAGCGTGCTCGATCTCCTTTTCCTTGCCAACGGTAATCAATCCCGCTTTGACAAGAGCCGTGACCGCTATTTTGTTGGTGTCGAAACCAAACGCCCACTTGAAAAGATGCACTCTACCGCACAACTTCTTTTCTGCTGAATTGGTATCAGCACGCTGGAAATTCCGCCCGTCAACTTTAAAGAACTTGTGGAGCGGTTCAATCTTTGCGCCCTTCTTCTTATTGCTGCCTGAGTTGGCAACAATAAAACCGGCAAACGCGGTGTGTATTTCTGCTAATGCCCACTCAGGAACAACCATGTCGTTCTCTCTACAATAGCAAAATGCCTGCATAGCCAACATGCCCCGATCGGCTTCATTGTCCCGCGCTACACAAAACATTTCATCCAGCGTATGAAGTTTGATTTCATCGTTTGTCATATTATGCCGCCTTTAGAATAGGGATAACGTTTGAGAGGTCTTTACCTGTCGTGATACTGGTTAACCGGCGTTCCCATGCTTCAAGCGCCTGCTGCTTTTCGGCATCGTACTTGTTTTTATTGTAGGTGGCGATTATGCCGGTTTTCGTGTGGTTCAGCACGGCGTCAATTATTTCATCCATGAATCGTAATTCTGACATTTGCGTTGCTGCGGTCCGTCTCAGGTCATGAGGAGTAAACGTTGCAATCCCGAGCACGGTAGATTTATCGTCTGACTCGTTCCGCTTCAATGCACGGCTCAATGCGTGGCGCTCGATCGGTTTGACCTTCGCTGTATGTGGGCACGGGAAAATATGACCGCTGTATTTCGCTTCTGGCGGCAACTTGCGTACCCGCTTGACCTCTGCTATGGCTTCGTCAATCAACTGTACTGCAAGCCCTGTCAAATACACTCTGTGTGCTTTCCCGTTCTTGGAGCGTTGAGCCGGAAGATTCCACCAATTACCGTCAATCTCGCTGGTGTGCATACCGGATACTTCACCTGGACGTTGTGCGGTTAGCAGTATCAATTTCAACATCTGACGAACTGCCGGTCGCATGGAAGTGGTTTTGACGGATAGAGCGGTCCAGAGTGACTTAATCTCTGCGGCATCAAGCACACGGTCCCTGACGTTCATAGGAGCAGGCATATCAACACGGTCACATGGCGACGTTTCCAAAATGCTTTTTGAGCAGGCCCAATTAAACATCATCCGGATTATTTTAAACGTGTTGTTGGCTGTGCCTGGTGCCCCTCGGTCAACGATCTTGTCGAGTAGCAGGACAACATCACGCTTGGTAATATCTGCCGCCTTACGTTTGCCCCATGCCGGATAGATTTCTTTTTCAAGTATCCGCTGATCTTCCAACCAGCTTTTCTTATTCACTTCAGCATGGCGCTTGACGTAATCAGCACCCAACACTTTGACGGTCGGCGCTGCTTCTGAAGCTTCCTTTTCAAGACGGGCAACTTCTAGCGGGTCCGCGCCAGCCCTGACAGCTTTGTACAGTTTGCCGTGCAGCTCATGTGCATCTTTCAGGGATTGTTCCGGATACTGCCCGAGCGTAACAAACCGGCGTGCTCCTGTTACCGGACTATCAAAACGGTAAAAGAATATCTTCGTTCCATCAGGTTTAATCCTGACGCCGAATCCGTGACCTTCCCGAATATCCTTTATTTTGAGTTCCGGTTTTAGGTCTCTGATATACCGATCTGTGAACATGTAAAACCCCCTGTTTTCGAGTGACCTTTTGAGTGACCTTTTTGCCATGCTATTAGATTAAATTCTGTGAAATTTCCTGTAACAAAAGTACAGTATTTATTTCCGGTAAGCAAGCGTAAAGTAGAGTTTTTACAGGTGTATTTTATATATATTCTGAAAGGTGGTGAAACTCGGGGTAACTGTTTAAAATTGGTAGGTTATTTACTTCGGGAGCAGGGGGTCGACTGTTCGAATCAGTTCATCCCGACCAGCAAATTCAAGCACTTACAGTTAATTCTGTAGGTGCTTTTATTGTTATGTTTTTGAAAAGAATCCCGACAAACACCACGAGACTACAACCAGCAGGCCACTAATGCTCCAATCGGTTGGCAGGAAAACAACCCATGCCGG
>CAIKYI010000653.1 GCA_903831545.1 uncultured Methylobacter sp.
AACATTAAAATCTTCGCTGAATTCCTGTTGGGCTCTTTTTGCATCCCTTTTCTTGTTTAAAATGTCTTTTTCCATGTTGCTTCGCGCTGACTCACCCATCACTGCTGCATCGCGGGTCATTTTTTCGTCCATCGTTTGAATTTCTTTTTGCTGCGCAACTAATTGCTTGTCACGTGGTGAAAATTCTTGCTCCAGACGTTTTTTAGCTTTTTCGGCTTGTGGAGCTTTCTCAAGAACAGCTGGAATATTGACAAAGCCAATCTTTAAGTCAGCAAAACTTACGTTAGTGATAAGCAACAGTCCCAAAAATAGGGCAATTTTCGTTTTCATTGTTAAACAGGTCTCTGGTTGTTGTGAAATAGGGGGAATAAAAAAACTTGGAAGTTTTGTTGAATTATAAAGGGGTTAAGCCTTTTAAACAAAAAGATTTAATCAAAACTTCATGGAAAACTTAAGATTTAATTCTTAGCAACCTGCCTGACTGGCACACTTTATACAAAGACTTGAGTAGGGTATGGCTTTTAAGCGCTCGACGCTGATCGAATTACCGCATACCTGACACAGTCCGTACTGACCTTTATCGATCCTGGAGATGGCTTGCCGGACCATTTCAATTTCGGTTCTTGCCGCATTACCCAATCCATCCAAAACCTCGTCATTCTCAGCCTGTGTCGCTTGCTCTTCAAAGTCCCGATCCAAAGGCTCTCTGACATCCTGAGTGATTTTAGCCAACCGGTCATCAAGATCTTCCAGCATATCAATCAGGCTGTTGCGTACTTGTTCGTACTCGTTCATAACAAATCCCTCTATTTTGTCTTACAGGTGCGCGCTTGAATCTTGCTATATAATAAATTTCAAAACTCAATGCAATAAAACTTATCCTATCACTGTTCCAAAAAAAATGCGCAAAATGGAATCCACCAGCTTTTAAATTCAGCCAATGAGCTTATGCCTGGCAATCCTCATCAGGTTCGGCTGGCCCTTTATTACTTAATGGCGTGCGGTCATTTGCTGATAGAAGATATTCCCGGAGTGGCAAAACCAGTAGCTGCCTGCACCAGTTATCTTAAATCACCTGCGCATTTTTATTTTACCCACCAAAACAGGTTTTGGTTTTGGCCCGAAAGCACTGACGCTGTTTTGATATCCATGAAAACCGATCTCGACAAACACATTTTAATTTATTTACTATCATCCATTGGAATGATTGTATTTCCGCATGTTTATCATCTCCCAATACCAATTTTCAGCTTTTTTTGCCTGATGCTGAGCTGGCGTTTTATCGGCATCTGGAGGCAAAACTGGCTACCTGGTAAATTAGTCATTTTGTTACTGACAACCTGCGGAATTGCCCTGTTATACAGCCAACATCAAGGCCTATTCGGACGTGATCCCGGAACCCATTTATTTATTGCCGCACTGGGACTTAAATTACTGGAAATCAAAACCGAGCGTGATCTTTATCTGGTTACCTATCTGGCTTTTATCGTCGCGGCCTCACAGTTTTTATACGAACAAAGCATACTGATGGCGGCTTATATTCTGCTGGTTTGCTGTGCGCTATTGACGACACTGGTTTCCATTAACAGTTTTAAAACGCAATCTCTCGCAACCGTAAAAAGAGCTGGCATTATCACTGTTCAGGCCCTACCGATAGCTATCGTTTTGTTTGTTTTCTTTCCCAGGCTTGACGCGCCAAAATGGCTACTGTTTAACGAACCGCATCATGGCAGATCAGGCTTGAGCGAGAGCATGGAACCCGGTTCCATCAGTAACCTGGGTTTATCTGAAGAACTGGTGTTCCGGGTTAAATTTGACGGACCAATTCCACCGGCCAGCCAACGCTATTGGCGCGGTCCGGTACTATCACATACCGATGGCAAGCGCTGGACTCAGACAATGATCCCAAAAAACCCTAACAGCCCTGTTGTTAGAGGAACAGCTTATCAATACACAATTCTGATGGAACCACAGGATAAAAAATGGGTTTTTGGACTGGATATGCCGGCTGAAATTCCCCCCACTTTATTTTTGAATACTAATTATCAGCTCATTAGTCTGGAAAACCCTGATAAACGCGCTGAATATAAAGTAACGTCTTATCCCGAATACAACACCGGCCTGCTTAACTCAAGTCAATATACTGCCACGACACAGCTACCAGGAGAGCCGTCAGCTAAAATTAATCAGCTGGTCAATCAATTACAAGGCTTTAACAGCCCACCTGAAAATTTTATACAACAACTATTACAGCATTTCAGAACCGACGATTTTCATTACACTTTAACACCCCCAATCATGGAAGAAAATCCGATTGAAAGCTTTTTATTTAAAACGCGCTATGGATTTTGCAGCCATTACGCCTCCGCTTTTGTTTATTTAATGCGCGCCGCTCATATTCCGGCTCGTGTAGTAACCGGTTATCAGGGTGGCGAACTAAACAAAGTCGGCAATTTTCTGGAAGTGCGACAAGCGGACGCCCATGCCTGGGCCGAAGTCTGGCTGAAAAATCGGGGTTGGGTTCGGGTTGATCCGACAGCCGCCATTGCCCCCGAAAGAATTGAACGCGACACTGACGTAGACTTGCAATCTATTTACGGTATCGCCGAGGTAAATCATTATTTGCCTCAAATCACTTACGACTGGCTTAAGAAAACCCGTCAATTGTGGAATAGCGTTGATTATAGCTGGCAACACTGGGTCATCAATTACGACAACAAGAGTCAGGCAAACTTCCTGTCTTCATTTGGCATAAAAGACCTCAAAATCATGATTTACTGGATGATAGGCATAATAGGTTTAATCACAGCAGTACTTTGCTGGTTTTTACTCTACCAAAAATCGACAGGCACCGATAAGGTGATGCTAATCTATAACCGCTTTTGTAAAAAAATAGCCAAACATGGACTATCAAGAAACTCTGGCGAAGGCCCTAAAGATTTTGCCGAAAGAGTCAAATTAAAACTCCCCGAACAGGCAACAGACATAGACCAAATAACCACGCTATTCATCAAACTGCGTTACGGGCGGTCAGCTAAGGCTGAAGATTTAAAACAATTTACGATGCTGGTCAGGGTGTTTAGACCCGAAGGGCAACGCACACCATTTATTAACGCCTAAATGAAATGCCCCCTACCTGACTTATTCGACCCGATTAAACAAGATCCCAAACCAGTGAAATCATCCCCATCTCATGACTTTTTAAATTTCACAACCTTGTTTAAAGGGCTCAGGTTGATTTCATCAATCACTATCTGTGTACTTGAATTAAGCACATAGGACACTGCTTCGGCAACATCTTCCGGCGCAATAAAGTTGCTGGATTCATTGCCCGGCTCAAAAGACAAGGACTCAAAAAATGCTGTTTTAACCATGCCGGGATTAATAAGACAGACACGGACATTACTTTTACCGCACTCTTCACGTAAAGACTGGGTAAAGCCGCGTAGCGCGAATTTACTGGCGCAATACAATGCACCTTTGCGACTGCCTTTTAAGGCTGCTTCCGAGCCTATAAAAATCAAATCGCTTTGACCTTTACGTTTTAACGCAGGCAGCAAGGCTTTAACCATAAAAGCCTGACTGGTAAAATTAAGCGTCATTAAATCTTCAATTTGTGTATAGGAAAATTCTTCAACCGAGCCAAACCGGCCTTTCCCGGCACAAAAAATCACTGCATCAAGCTCGGGAAACACTTGCTCCAACTCGCGCATTTTTTGCGGTATATCATTTAGCCGACTTAAATCCAGTTGCACGGGCGTAAAACCATCCATGGGCAGGATAAACTTAGTGCAATCACGAGACAAACCAAGCACTTGATGGCCCTGTTGCAATAAACTCCTGGCGATCGCGCGACCTATCCCGGAACTGGCACCGGTT
>CAIKYI010000654.1 GCA_903831545.1 uncultured Methylobacter sp.
CGGCGCTCTATCGCCAATGCTGGGTACTTCAATAATTTCATCAACATTGGCCAGCTGCGTTAAGGCACAGGCATATTTCCGCTTAATATCCTCGGCATTAAGTGTCGGTGTGCGTAGCGCGACAGCAATATCATTGGTCACCTGATCTCCAGCTATAGGAATCACTGCGGTATGTTTTATTGCGCCTTCTACAAAAATTGCAATATCGGTAGTTCCACCACCAATATCAATCAGACAAACACCTAATTCTTTTTCATCATCGGTTAGCACCGAGTTGCAAGAGGCCAACTGCTCCAAGACAATATCATCAACTTCCAGGCCGCATCGTCGAATACACTTAACGATGTTTTGTGATGCGCTGACACTGCCTGTAACCATGTGTACTTTGGCTTCCAAGCGAATACCTGACATTCCAATTGGTTCTTTAATGCCTTCCTGAAGATCAATTACAAACTCCTGAGGCAAGATGTGTAATATTTTCTGATCCGCAGGGATTGCAACCGCACGGGCTGAATCTATGACTCTATCGATATCGTACTGAGTGACCTCCTTATCCTTAATCGCGACTATACCATGGGAATTAAGGCTTCTGATATGACTACCCGCAATCCCGGCATAAACTGATTTAATTTGGCATCCTGCCATTAATTCTGCTTCTTCAATTGCCCGCTGAATGGATTGCACGGTTGATTCCAGATTTACCACGACCCCTTTTTTCAAACCGCGCGATGGTGTTGATCCAATACATATGATTTCTATATTGCCATCATTGGTGAGCTCACCAACTATAGCCGCAACCTTGGAGGTACCAATATCCAGTCCGACTATTAAATTACGCTCTGTTTTTTTCGCCATGTTGTTTACTCTGTATCACCTTTTAATTAGCCATCTATTTCACGTTGCGGATTTGCAAATTTCTTCCAGTCAATTTCTTCTGTTCCAGGTTTCCATGAAACCGCATATCCATTGGGATACCTCAAATCAACTATTGCTATTCGTTCAACCTGCTCTTGTCCCAGTACTTCCATCGTTTTTAAAAAACGCTGTAATTTCTTTAACTGTTCATTTCTTCCCAACAGTATTTCCAGGCCTGTTGTTAATTTAATCTTCCATGCCCACCGATCGTTAATAGTAAATTCAGCCATTTTCATAGACTGATCTGCCAGGGCAGTATTTACACCTTTCATAATTTCCAGCGTTTTTATCTGTTGCTGTTCAGGCCCCTGTAAAACTGGTAGTGACACAAACGGGTCAATGCTCTTTGGCGTAATTATCTCACCTTTTGCGCTCACCAGCCTACTTTGCCCCCAGCGAACATAAGGTTTCTTTTCGCGTATTTTTATATCAATCGCATCTGGCCATACGCGTTTTACAGTAACGGTATCTACCCATGTTAATTCCGATACAGCCTGATGAATTGCCTGCATATCCGCATCAAAAAACCCAGTCATCACCAATGGCTGTAAAGCTGTTTTTATCTCATCCTTACTGAGGTACTGAAACACACCTTCAGTACGCACATATTTAATAGGTATCTTTTTAACGCCATAATTTGTCAACCACCCAACACCGGCTAGCAACAAGAGGGTTATCATGATTCTCACCACAATTATTTTCCGCAACTGGTTTCTAATATACGCCAGACCAATTCTTCAAATTCAATACCTGCCTGCTTGGCCGCCATTGGCACCAAACTATGATCAGTCATACCCGGAACGGTATTAACCTCAATCAACTGATACTGCCCCAGGTCATCAATAAAGACATCTACTCTTGCCCAGCCTTTAATTCCAACAACTTCGCACGCTGTAACGGCAAGGTTCCTTATAAACTGCTCTAGTTCTTCACTTAAGCCTGAAGGACAATGATATTTAGTTGTCGTAGCCTGGTATTTCGCTTCGTAATCATAAAATGCGTTTGGGGTTTCCAATCGAATTACCGGCAAAGCCTCGCCGCCCAAGACTCCCACGGTATATTCCTTGCCACTTACCCAGGCTTCAGCATAGACATCGCAACGATACTTTGCCGCAAGGGTTAAGGCATTTTGCAACTCATCACGATTACTGGCTTTGCTCATACCGATACTTGAACCTTCCTGTGCCGGCTTTACAATCACCGGGAAGCCAAGTTTTTCAATGCAATCATCAAGATCTGCGTTATCTCTCAACAAATACCATTTTGGCGTTATCAGGCCATAACCCTTCCAGCACAACTTGGTACGAAGCTTATCCATAGTCAATGCCGAGGCCATGACGCCGCTACCGGTATAAGGAATGCCCAGCACTTCCAGGACTGCTTGCAAAACGCCATCTTCGCCGCCGCGTCCATGGATAATGTTAAATACCCGATCAATCTTTTGTCCGGCCAGTGCTTCAAAAGGACTACCCGTTACATCAAGAGCAATAGCATCAATACCATTAGCCTTTAATGCCTTGTAAACTGCTGCCCCGCTTCTTAAAGAAACTTCTCTTTCCGCTGCCGAACCGCCCATCATGACAGCGACGCGACCGAACTGTTCAGGCTTGTTTATTGTCAATGCTTTCATAATGCGTCACCTACCATACAAACCTCAGTTTGCAAGATTATCCCCTGCTGCTGTTCAATTTTATCCTGAACAAAATAAATTAAAGCCTCAATATCTGCGGCGGTTGCATTGCCGGTATTGACAATAAAATTCGCATGTTTTTCAGACACGCAGGCACCGCCAATTGCATAACCTTTTAAACCGCTTTGTTCTATCAGCCGTGCTGCATAATCACCTTCAGGATTTTTAAATACTGATCCACAACTTGGCTGATTAGTCGGCTGTGTTGCCCCCCTTTTTTCCAATAAACCTTTAATTTTTTGCTGACTGCTTGCCGTATCTCCTGACCTTAATTTCAATTCGCAGGATAAAAACCACTCATTATCAAAACCCTTAACGATTCGGTAACTTACCTGAAAATCCTGTGGTTTTCTTTTCGTTACGCTACCCAAAGAATCCAGCATTTCTACGCTTCTAACAATAGCCCAGGTCTCGCCACCAAAGGCTCCGGCATTCATTTTTAAAGCTCCGCCCATGGTTCCGGGAATACCTGCCAGAAACTCTGCACCGGTTAAGCCCCTGTCTCCGCTAAATCGCGCCACATGTGCACAAGGAACGCCAGCCTCAACATATATCGTGTCCTTTTCAGTCAATCGCATCTCCCTCAAGCGCCCCTTGGTATTAATCACAGTACCGCGTATCCCTCCATCCCTGACTAACAAATTACTGCCCAGACCAATCCATAAAACCGGCTCTGATGCTGGCACTGTCTTTATAAATGCAATTAAATCCTGACGATCTTCTGGAATATACAATTGATCCGCAGGGCCACCAACACGCCAACTGGTATATTTAGCCAACTTTTCCTGCTTTAGCAAACGACCTTTCAACCGTCATTTCCTGCATAAAACTTGCACTGTAATGTCTCAGCCAACAATTCCGGTAACTCGGCGGCAATCTGTCCAACATTGCCTGCACCCAAGGTCAAAATCACATCCTCCGATTTTACGATGCCTGCCAAAATTTGCGGCAATTCTTCGCGGTTTTCTACAAATACTGGATCAACCTGACCGCGCACTCGTATTGCCCGGCTCAGAGCTCGTCCATCAGCACCCGGTATTACTGCTTCGCCTGCGGCATAAACGTCCATAAGTATCAAGACGTCAACGGTTGATAACACTTGTACAAAGTCCTCAAACAAATCTCGAGTACGGGTATATCTGTGCGGCTGAAAAACAATAACTTTACGCCGTTCTGGCCATGCTTGACGAAGCGCTTCGAGAGTTGCAGCTATTTCTCGTGGATGATGACCATAGTCATCAACTAGGGTCAACTTGCCAGAACCCATTGGCACATCGCCATTAATTTGAAAACGCCTGCCTATCCCTTTAAAAGCACCCAAACTTTTTATAATTGCTTCATCAGCCACTGCAAGTTTGGTTGCAACACTTATGGCAGCAAGTGCATTGAGCATGTTATGCCAGCCGGGCATATTCAGAACAATGTGTAGTGGCGGATGGTCACCTCTGCGTATCACGTCAAAAAAAGTATGCATGCCTTTCTGCTTAATATTTATCGCACGGACATCTGCATCTTCGTGAACACCGTAGGTAGTTACCGGCTTGGATATTTGAGGTAGCACTGCGCGAACGCCCTCATCATCCAGGCACATCACAGCTAATCCATAAAAAGGTAAATGGTGTAAGAATTCTATAAACGTGTCTTTTAAACGCTGATAACTGCCTTCATAAGTCTCCATATGATCTTGATCAATATTGGTGACGATGGCCATCATCGGCTGTAAATATAAAAACGAAGCATCACTTTCATCTGCTTCGGCTACTAAATAGTTACCTAAACCCAATTTGGCATTACTACCTGAACTGTTTAATCTTCCACCGATAACAAAGGTAGGATCCAGTCCACCCTCAGCCAAAATACTTGCTGTCAAACTAGTCGTTGTGGTTTTTCCATGAGTTCCTGCAACGGCTATACCAAACCTGAAACGCATCAACTCAGCCAGCATTTCTGCACGTGGAATTACCGGTATTCTTTGAATATAAGCTTCATCAATTTCTTCATTACTACGATCTATAGCGCTGGAAGCCACAACCACGTCGACTTCCGCTATATTTTGGCGTTTATGTCCAATGTTTATGCTCACACCCAAACTAGCCAGTCTTTCTGTGACTGCACTTTCTTTAATATCTGAACCTGAGACCTTGTATCCAAGATTCGACAGCACTTCTGCAATACCGCTCATACCCGTCCCACCTATACCGACAAAATGTATACGGTCAATATTACCCAAGGCTTGAGTTGCTGTCTGACTGCTTTTC
>CAIKYI010000655.1 GCA_903831545.1 uncultured Methylobacter sp.
AAATGAACTTTAATCCGTCAAACCGATTTTATAACTATCTCTTGTTACTTGGTTTAATGTTGTTTTCGGTTTGGGCGAACGCTAAAGATCAATTTGCAGAACAAACTTTGCGCGCTGGATTTTATACGCGTGCATTTCAGGGCTTTTCGACTGAAGACATAGAAATTTCGGTGAAATTGTTTTCTGAAGAACTGGGTAAAAATGCCAATATCCAGACCAGCGTAACAGTTTTTGATGATATTACCTTAATGAGGAATGCTTTTGAGCAAGGGGAAATTAACTTTGTTGTTGCATCGGCCTTAACTCTTGCCACTGATTTTGATAACAGTCTATTGGCCGATGGCTTTAAACTGATTGTGTCAGCCGAGCCTCCGAACAGTTTAATTGTGCTAACAAGAAAAAATGAAGAATTAGACAGCTTGAATTCATTACGAGGGCAAAGACTTGCTTTAGTTGAATATGACCCGATGGCTGATTTATACATGGACTATTTAACATTGTCTTCATTCAATAAAAGTTATCAAGCCAGTTTTAAAGAAATACGTAGAGAGAAAAAAGCACACTTGGTTATACTAAAATTATTTTTTGATCAGGTTGATGTTATTTGTGTTTATAAAAATACCTATAGACTCGCAATTGATTTAAACCCGCAACTCCTGTCAAAAATTCAAATAATTTCGGAACTCAATAATATTCCACAGGGTTTAGGTTTATTCCATAAAAATGTTTCTACGGCATTTCGTGAGCGAGTTATTTCAGAATCGCTAAAATTGGATACTTACGCACGCGGGCAAGAGTTTTTGCAATTATTTAAGTCCGATAAAGCGGTTCGGGCAAGTCTTGCTGATTTAGAGACTTCTAAACAATTTTATAGCGACTATCAAAGAGTTAAAAAAGCTAAATGAAAGCAATATCCCGACTTGGCTTTTGGGTTTTATTGTTGAATTTGTGTTGTGGTTATTTTTTAATTGTTAACGCTGGAGAAATGATTTCATCCGATCCGGTTACGCGTCTGGGACTTTTTTATCCGCCATTAAGCGAAAGCATCGGTCGTGCTGATGTTGTTGTATCATTTGTTTGTGGGTACAAGAGCAAGCTGCCAGTTTCGGGATGTCAGTGTGTTAAGTTATCTTAAAAATTTATACTATGATTAAAAATGTATATTAAAACGCGACGTACAATTTTTTCAAGAGTTTTTTTAATTTTCGGCATACTGGTATTGGCGATTACCTTGTTTTTTGCATTTATGGTTATTCCTATGCAGAAAGATGCTTTTAACCAGGTGATGTATACTCAGGCAGAAACGGTTTCAAAATCTATTGTACAGACAAGTTCAGACGCCATTATTAGTAAGGATTTTGGGTTTATTGTTGAACATAATGTAGAAGTTTTAAAAAATAACACCAGTATTCATTATGTAATAATTTCACCTCTACTAGGTGATAAAATTTGGATTAAACAGGAAAGCTGGCATTTAATTGAAAAGCTGAACAAAAATATATCTGAATTGGAGGCTAATAACATCGCCTATAAAATTATGGCTGTTGATGACTCCCAAAAGGTATATCATTTTGTTTATCCAATAAGATTTTCAGGTATTGAATGGGGTTGGTTGCATATAGGGTTTTCTACCGCGCAATATGATAAATATCTTGATAACATGTATCTTAGAATTATTTATATTGTTGGTATTTCATTGGTAATCATTTTATTTCTAGGATACTTTTTTGCTAGATGGATTTCCCGGCCTGTAATTATTATAAGTCAATTAGCAACGCAAGTAGCTATGGGGGACTTAACAGTTAGGTCAACTATAAAACGAAATGATGAAATTGGTGTGTTATCTGATTGCTTTAATTAAATGATTGATTCATTAATGCAATCTAAAAAACAGTTGGAAGTTTATAGTCAGAGTTTGGAAAGTCAGGTTTCAGAGCGTACTCAGGAGTTAGACGATCTTAATAAAGATCTTGATAAAAAAATTAAAGATGAAGTTGTCAAGCGTCAAAAACAGGAGGCATTGTTGATTCATCAATCTCGTTTGGCGGCCATGGGTGAAATGATTGGTGCGATCGCACATCAATGGCGACAACCGCTTAATGCATTGGGATTGGTTCAGCAAAATCTGCAGTTCAGGTATCAAACGGGTAAGCTTGATGATAATTATATGAATCAGAGTATGGAAAAATCAGGGCGATTAATCCACAAAATGTCGACAACAATTGATGATTTTCGTAATTTTTTTAAACCAAATAAGCATATTGAACCATTTAATATTAAGTTCATCATCCTATCTACAGTCGAGTTACTGGAAGCCCAATTAAAAAACAACAATATAAAACTGGAAATAAATTGCGATGATAATTTAATTATTAATGGATTTCAGGGTGAGTTTTCGCAGGTCATTTTAAATTTGGTAAATAATGCAAAAGATGCACTTGTTGAGCTCAATCCTGCGCAACCGATGATTAACATAACGGTTACTGATAACTGCAATGGTATGGTAACAATTAATGTAAAAGATAATGGTGGAGGTATACCGGAGGCCATAATAGATAAAATCTATGATCCTTATTTTACGACTAAGGAAGAAGGTAAAGGAACCGGTATAGGCTTGTATATGACAAAGATAATTGTGGAGAATAATATGTTAGGTACTCTGCATGCATTTAATGATGCTGATGGTGCAAATTTTTGTATTAAAATAATGAGCAGTCTTAAAAAATTCGCTAATCTGGATGAAAAATCGTCTAATTATTGAGTGAGTTTACAATGAGCAACTATATAATTTAGCGGAAATTTTAAATTAAATTTGACAGCTACCTATTAAGATTTTCAAGGATTGATATGTTGCTAAATACATAAAATTGGGCTGTCGGGTATAGATGGTATGCCCGACAGCTACTGCAAAGTGATCTTACAACAAAACTCGTTCGATTCCGCCGTTTGACGCCTGCTTGATATAAGATTTCATCCAGTCTTTGCCTAATACATGACGGGCAATTTCCACGACGATATAATCCACTTCCAGTTTATCCACATCGTCCTTATAACGCTGTAAACCTTGCACGCAAGACGGACAGGATGTCAGCATTTTTATTGGACCGTTGTAGCCATCAGCACGAAGTTTGGCGGTGTCGTCCTGCAATTCCGTTGTTTTACGGAAACGTACTTGCGTTGAAATATCCGGACGGCCAACCGCCAGCGTACCTGACTCGCCGCAGCAACGCTCTGATTTGGCAACTGTTGAACCAATCAAACCATTGACGGTTTTCATGGGATCCTGCAGTTTTAAGGGGCTGTGGCAGGGATCGTGGTACAGGTAACGGTCGCCGTTAACGCCTTCCAGTTTTACGCCTTTTTCGAGCAGATATTCGTGAATATCAATCATACGACAGCCAGGAAAGATCTTTTCAAATTCATAATCGACCAACTGATCCAGGCAAGTGCCGCAACTAACAACGACGGTCTTGATATCAAGATAATTCAGTGTGTTGGCCACCCGATGAAACAGTACGCGATTATCTGTGGAGATTTTTTGCGCTTTATCAAATTGACCGGCGGCACGTTGCGGATAACCGCAACATAAATAACCAGGCGGTAAAACTGTCTGCACGCCAATTTCATAAAGCATGGCTTGGGTCGCTAAACCGACTTGTGAAAACAAGCGCTCTGAACCGCAACCAGGAAAATAAAACACAGCTTCAGAATCGGCGCGGGTTTTATTGCGGTCGCGAATGATGGGTACAATTTGATCGCTCTCCACATCCAGCAAGGCTCTGGCCGTTTTGGACGGCACATCATTAGGCATTTTCTTGTTGGTGAAGTGAATGACATATTCACGTAAGGCCGGTTTGCCAGTTGAAGACGGCGGCTGTGTCACCTGCGGTCGTCCCCAGGGTCTGAGAAAAATATTGCCCAGCCTTTGAGCTTTATAAGACCACTCGATTAATAGCTTGCGCATAAGCTTAATGCTACTGGGTCGACTGGTAGAGAGAAACAATATTGCCGCAGCTTTGACTGGGTTAAAACTCTGTTTGCCCATTTTACGCAACAGATTGCGCATATTCATCGACACATCACCAAAATCGATGTCGACAGGGCATGGATTAAAGCACTTATGACACACGGTGCAATGATCGGATACGTCCTCGAACTCTTTCCAATGAGTAATGGAAATGCCGCGACGAGTCTGCTCTTCATACAGAAAGGCTTCGATCAGTAGTGACGTAGCAAGGATTTTATTGCGCGGTGAATATAACAGATTGGCGCGTGGTACATGCGTGGTACACACTGGTTTACATTTACCGCAACGCAAACAGTCTTTGATGGAATCCGAGATCGCACCGATATCGCTTTGTTGCATAATCAACGATTCATAACCCATCAGGCTGAACGAAGTTGTATAAGCCGTACTCATGCCAGAACCAGGCATCAGCATGCCACGATTGAAGCGACCTTCCGGATCAACGCGTTCCTTGTATGCATGAAAACTCGCCAGTTCTTCAGGGCTTAGAAATTCATATTTAGTGATGCCGATACCATGTTCACCCGAAATAACGCCGCCCAGTGAACGAGCCAAAGCCATGATGCGTGCTACAGCTGCATTGGCTTCTTGCAGCATTTCGTAATGATCGGAATTGACCGGTAAGTTGGTATGAACGTTGCCATCGCCAGCATGCATGTGTAGCGCTACAAAAACCCGGCCACGTAAAATCTCTTTATGGACTGCGTCGAAGCGCTCAACCACTTGACGGAAATTATCACCCACGAAAATTTCTTTTAAGCGCGGTTGTAATTCCAGCTTCCAGGAGACGCGTAGCGAATGATCCTGTAAGCGATGAAACAAGGTTGGTTGCTCGGCGCGATTGGTCAGTTCAGTTATGGTAATGCCGTAGTTATTGAAAACGGCTTCAGCGTCTTGCAACGGTAGATCAAGATTGTCGTACAGCCACTGCCAGCGTTCACGTACCTGTTCCAAAATGGTCAAAGCCTGGTCACGACGATCGCCGATCAGATCGCTAGTGTTAACACTGTCTTCATAGGAGCGTATCGGCAAGTCGCCTTCCAGAAACTGGCTTAACGCATAGCATAAGCGCAATTTATTGCGCAGTGATAATTCGATATTGATGCGCTCGATATTGTCACAATAATCACCCATGCGTGGCAATGGGATAACTACGTCTTCATTGATTTTAAAAGCGTTGGTATGTTTGGCGATGGCTGCGGTGCGTGCCCTATCCAGCCAGAATGTCTTGCGGGTTTCAGGGCTGACCGCTATAAAACCTTCAGCTTTACGGGCATTACATAAACGTACGACTTCCGAAGCGGCTAAAGCGACTTGTTTGTCGTCATCGCCTACGATGTCTCCGATCAGTACCATTTTAGGCAAGCCGTGCTGTTTGGCTTTGCTGGAATAACCTACGGCTTTGACGTAACGTTCGTCAAGATGCTCAAGACCGGCCAGCAAAACGCGTGTTTCGCCGCTTTTGGGCAAGCCTGCCAGATAATCCCGAATTTCCACGATGGCTGGAACTGCTTCGCGAACCTGTCCATAAAATTCCAGACAGAAAGTACGTGTAAAAGCAGGCATCTTGTGCAAAATCCAGCGCGCCGAGGTAATAATACCGTCGCAGCCTTCTTTTTGGATGCCTGGTAAACCACCGAGAAATTTGTCGGTCACATCCTTGCCCAATTCACCTTTGCGAAAATGAGTGCCCGGAATGACCAGCGGCTCTTCGGAAAGTAAGGTTTTACCTTTCGCGTCAAAACGTTTCAGTAAAAAATTGACTTGAT
>CAIKYI010000656.1 GCA_903831545.1 uncultured Methylobacter sp.
GGTCGGTTCCAATCGGGATGAGTTTGTGATTATCCGCAAAATGAGCAAGGTGGATTGGCTGGAAGAACCTAGTCAAGATGGTAATCAGCAGGAGAATGCGTAATGACTAATTCCACGAAAAAACCCCGTAATATTCGCGCACAGATAGGTATGGTGCTAAATCTCGATAAGTGTATTGGTTGTCATACCTGTTCGGTTACCTGCAAAAATGTCTGGACCTCGCGGAAAGGTGTCGAATACGCCTGGTTTAACAATGTCGAAACCAAACCGGGCATTGGTTTTCCGCAGCAATGGGAAAATCAGGACAAATGGAACGGTGGCTGGATACGAAAAGAAGACGGCTCGCTCGAACCGCGTCAAGGCGGCAAGCTCAAAAGTTTGCGTAACATTTTCGGCAATCCCGATTTACCGGAAATTGACGATTATTACGAACCGTTTGATTTTGATTATCAGCATTTACATACCGCCAAAGAGTCGAAAAATCCGCCAACCGCGCGTCCTTATTCGGTGATTACCGGTGAGCGTATGGAAAAAATCGAGGGCGGTCCAAATTGGGAGGAGATTCTGGGCACCGAGTTTTCTTCACGTTCGCGCGATACCAATTTCGACAACATCCAAAAAGACATGTACGGTGAATTTGAAAACACCTTCATGATGTATTTACCGCGCTTGTGCGAACACTGTCTTAATCCGACTTGTGTAGCGGCCTGTCCCAGCGGCTCGATCTACAAACGCGAAGAAGACGGCATCGTATTGATTGATCAGGACAAATGTCGGGGCTGGCGGATGTGTGTGTCGGCCTGCCCATACAAAAAAATCTATTACAACTGGGAAACCGGAAAGTCGGAAAAATGCACCTTCTGTTATCCGCGTATCGAAGCCGGAGAGCCTACGGTTTGTTCGGAAACCTGTGTTGGGCGGATTCGTTATTTAGGCGTATTGCTGTATGACGCCGACCGTATCGAAGAGGCCGCAAGCTGCGAAAACGAACAGGATTTGTATCAGCAACAGCTGGATATTTTTCTCGATCCGTTTGACCAAGACGTGCTGGCAGAGGCCCGAATGGCCGGTATTCCTGAATCCTGGTTAACGGCCGCGCAAGAATCGCCGGTTTATAAAATGGCGATAGACTGGAAAGTGGCGTTTCCGCTGCATCCGGAATTTCGCACCTTGCCGATGGTCTGGTATGTGCCACCGCTATCGCCGATTCAAGCAGCGGCGGAAAATGACCGGATCGGTATGGATGGCGACATTCCCGACGTGCGTTCCTTGCGTATTCCTGTTCAGTATCTGGCCAATCTGCTGACTGCGGGCAAAGAAGAGCCGGTTATGTTGGGCCTGGAACGAATGTTGGCGATGCGCGCTTATATGCGCAGTAAAACCGTCGATGGCATGGTCAATACCCAAGTATTGGAGCGTGTCGGTTTGAGTCAATCTCAAGTTGAAGAAATGTATCGTTACATGGCGATTGCCAATTACGAAGACCGGTTTGTCATTCCAACCAGCCATCGCGAATACGCCAGCTCTACTTTTGATGCTTATGGCGAGCAAGGCGGTTGCGGGTTTAGTTTTGGCAGCGGCTGCTCTACGGGAACTTCTAAGACCAATTTGTTTGGCGGTAACAGCAAGCCGCAACGTACCGGCGGCATCCCGATCAAGATTCCAATTAAAGTGGAACCGGCAAGATAAGGAATTATTATGCATACCTTAAAAGTAGTCTCATCGTTACCTCGCTATAGTTCTTCTCGTTATATACAAGTGTCTGCAGAGATGTTGGCGGCTCGTCATTTTGGGATAGGGACCGGAATCCAGGCACAGAGATGTGAAAGTTCGCAGATACTCAGTGCTTCGGGGCAACGTATGAGGATACGAAAAGCTACCGTCCATGGCACTGGATACCGGCATCCATGCCGGTATGACGGCTCTGCAATAAATGTAAATAGAGCACAGCAACAGCAGGAGCTAAAATGAGTCTACAAACCCTAAAAGTTCTATCACTACTATTAAGCTATCCCGAAGCCGAGATGCTCGACGCATTAAACGATATGGCAACGGTTGTCGAACAGGAAAATCTGTTGCCGGAAGCGCATAAACAATCAGTGCTGGCCCTGATTGATGGCTATCGTGGTGCAGATCTGCTAGAGGTGCAAGAAGCGTATGTGGCGCTATTTGATCGGGGACGGTTTTTGTCGCTGCATATTTTTGAACATGTACATGGCGAATCCCGAGATCGGGGGCAGGCCATGGTCAATCTGCTGCAAATGTACCAAGCCCACGGTTTTGAAATGTCCACGCATGAACTCCCGGATTACATTCCGTTATTTTTGGAGTTTTTGTCGCAACAGGAACAGGCGGAAGCGGTGCAGCTATTACATGACGCGATGCCGGTGTTGAGTTTGTTGGGCGCTCGTTTAACCGAACGCGGTAGCGAGTTTAGCGCCATTTTTAATGCCTTGTCCGGCTTTGCAGGTGAACCTGAAGCGCTGGCTGAAATCAGGCAACAAGCCGCTACCGAAGGCGAGGATCAAACCCTGGTTAACATGGATGAAATATGGGAAGAAGAAGCCGTCAGTTTTATGGGGGCAGGGGAGGCTTGTAAAAGCCAGGCAACAACTGTCAGTCCAATTACCATTACGCCGCGCGACCAGTTTAAAGCCGCGCAAAATCGTTCTTTTTAGCAGGAGTCAAGCGTGGATTATCTCAATACCTTACTGTTTGGTTATTACCCCTATGTCGCGATCAGCGTATTTTTTATCGGCAGTCTGGCGCGCTATGATCGGGATCAATACACCTGGCGCACCGGTTCCAGCCAGTTGTTACGTGCCAAAGAATTAAGATTGGGCAGTAATTTGTTTCATATCGGCATTTTGTTGTTGTTTGTTGGGCATTTCGTTGGCTTGTTAACGCCACCTTCGGTTTATCATGCTTTGGGTTTATCAACCTCGGCAAAACAGATCCTGGCCGTGGTTGCCGGTGGTGTATTTGGTAGTGTGTGTTTAAGAGGAATACTGATTCTCATCCGTCGCCGTTTGACCGATCCCCGAATTCGGGCCACCAGTAGTCGCATGGATATTTTTATTCTGTTGTTAATCGGCGTACAGTTGTTACTGGGACTGATGACTTTGCCCATTTCGATGTATCATTATGATGGCGCGAATATGTTGCTGCTGGGAGAATGGGCGCAACGTATCGTGACCTTTCGGAGTGGCGCGGCGGAGCAACTTTGCGAGATTGGCCTTATCTTCAAGGCGCATTTGTTTCTGGGGCAGACCCTGTTTCTGGTTTTTCCATTCAGTCGCCTGGTGCATGTCTGGAGTGTGCCGCTGGGTTATATCTCACGTCCGTATCAGGTTGTACGTAGGCGATAAGTTATTTGGCCATTTCATTGTCAGTAAAGAAGCACTTAATTAACCTGATTTACACGAGATAAAAACCTGATGTTAGCAACTGAACATTTAATGAAAGAACACCAACTGATTTTGAAATACGTTGATTTAATGGAACGCTCTGTTGAACTCAGCTCAAAAAGCGGGCATACAGCTTTGCTGTTTGAAAAAACGCCCTTTTTTATTGAATTTATCCATGAGTTTGCTGATAAATTTCATCATGCGAAAGAGGAAAATATCCTGTTTCGTTATCTTGAAGAGATGGGTGTCCTGACCCACTGTAATCCGATTCCGCAAATGTTGAATGAGCACGGTAAAGCCAGGAAATTGGTACTGGATATGGAAAATGCCTTGCTTACCAACGATAAGGATAAATTAGAAAGCAATAGTGCTCAGTATGCTCGACTTTTAAAAGAGCATATTTATAAGGAAGATAATATTCTGTATCCGATGGGGGAGCGTGGGTTGTCCGATACGGCCAAGTCTTCTTTGTTAAAAGAATATACAGAGACCGATCAACGCTTTGATAACCAGAGCATTTGGTCTAAATATGAAGCGCTGGCTGTCGACTTTGACCGTCAGTTGAGCGCATATTAATCTGTGATTTTTTAGTACTTACGGGAAGTATACGAATGTCTTCAAGTGGTTGTGTTTTTGCTGTTCAAGGAGTTTAGCATGGTAAACAATATAAATTTCTCCTCAAGCCTAAAGTCGAAATTTATGCTTATGGCGGCTATTCCTGCCTTTGCCTTGCTTTATTTTTCCGGACTGGGCGTTTTCGAAAGACAATCGACGTCAACAGACATGGTTAAACTGGAAGCGTTGGTCGATGTCTCGGTAACAATTGGTGCTCTTGTGCATGAGATGCAGAAAGAGCGAGGTATGAGCGCCACTTTTATTGGCAGTAAGGGAGTCAAGTTTGCTACTGAATTACCGGTGCAGCGAACAAAAACTGACAAGACTGTAGAAACACTGCAAGCTACACTAAAGAGTTTTGATGCCGGAAGCTACAGCGAAGAACTCAAGGCTATGTTGAATATGGCGTTAGGCAATTTGGGTGAACTGGTTGCCAAACGCGACATTATCAGCGCCCTCGGCATGGATGGAACGCAATCGAGTAGCTATTACTCTAAAACCATTAGCTCCCTGCTTGATGTGCCTGCCCAGGTTTCCACGCTTAGCAGTAACAGCGAAATTTCCCGTCTGGCATCGTCCTATTCAAGTCTGCTCAAAGCTAAAGAACGGGCAGGCATGGAGCGAGCTTTGCTGACTACGGTGTTTGCCGCCGACCAGTTTACGCAGGACACCCAGAGCCGATTTTTGAAAATATTTTCCGCTCAGGATGTCTATACTGACCTGTTTTTCTCTTATGCGCTGGACAGCCAAAAGGCGTTTTATAAAACCAAAGTTTCCGGACCTGCCGTTGATGAAGTTGCGCGCATCAAGAAACTTGCAATGGAGAAAGGTAATGAGCCGGGATTGGGAATTGATCCTGTCTATTGGTTCAAGACGGCGACTGAAAAAATCGATTTGATCAAGGACGTGGAAAATAAACTTTCCGGCGATCTGCTTGCTGCCGCGGACAGACTCAAGAGTAATGCGTGGCGTATGACGCTATTTTTCAGTGTATTGACCATTGTGACCATGCTGACGACCAGTCTGTTAACTTTTTTGATCAGCCGAAAGATTATACGGTCGATTAACACACTTCAACATGTGGCTGGTGCCATTGCAAAAGGTGATCTGAGTTCCAGCATTGACCTTACACAAAAAGATGAGTTGGGTGAATTGCTCCGCTCTATGAATACCATGCAGAATGCGCTTAACACCTTTGTTAATGCACTTGATTTTGTGGCAAAAAAACATGACCAGGGCATGGTTAAAGAACAGATCGATACTACCCATTTTTCAGGGACTTACGGGAAAATGTCGCATCAAGTCAATGAATTGGTGCAATCACGGATCACAATTAATAGAAAAATCATCAGTATTGTTGGCCAATATGCAAAAGGAGACTTTTCTGTTGACATGGATGTTTTACCGGGTGAGTCGGTTATTATTACCGAGACCATGAACAGTGTGAAAAAAGCCTTTCTTGAAGTTAACAATGAAATCAAAACGCTTGCAGAAGCCGGTGCTAAAGGTGATTTTTCAAAGCGTACTGATGCAGACAGATTTGAGTTTATGTTCAAGGGAATTTTAACTGATCTAAACAGCTTTGTTGAAACCTGCGATATCGGTTTCAATGATGTGTTGCGTGTCGCCAAGAGCATGGCCCAGGGCGATCTGACCCAGTCTATCACCAGCGATTATCCGGGGTTATTCGGGCAAACCAAAGATGGCATTAACGGCACGGTAGAAAGTCTTAAAGGTCTGGTTAGCGAAATTAAAGTGACCGTAGATACCATCAGTACAGCCGCCAAGGAAATTGCCGCAGGCAATAATGATTTATCTTACCGTACCGAAGAACAGGCCGCCAGTCTCGAACAAACCGCCGCCAGTATGGAGCAGTTGACCTCTACCGTCCAAGCCAATAGCGAAAACGCCAAACAGGCCAATCAGCTTGCCGTCGGTGCAACCGATATTGCCGATAAAGGCGTTCGGGTGTTTGGTCGGGTCATAGCAACCATGGAAGGCATTAATAATTCCTCCCATAAGATTGTCGATATTATCTCGGTTATTGACGGCATTGCTTTTCAAACCAATATACTCGCGTTAAATGCCGCCGTTGAAGCGGCTCGTGCCGGTGAACAAGGTCGAGGTTTCGCGGTCGTGGCCGGTGAGGTACGCAACCTTGCCCAGCGTGCTGCAGCGGCGGCGGCAGAAATTAAAGGCTTGATTAGCGATTCGGTAGAAAAAGTCGAAGACGGCACCAAGCAGGTTATTCAAGCCGGAAAAACCATGGAAGAAATTGTCAGCTCCATTCATGGCGTGACCGCCATTATGGCCGGGATCAGAGCGGCATCGATGGAGCAAACCGCTGGCATTGAACAGGTCAATCAGGCTATCTGTCAAATGGATGACGTAACCCAACAAAATGCTGCTTTAGTAGAACAGGCCGCAGCTGCCGCAGAGTCACTTGAAGAGCAAACTCAAAACTTGTCTGTTACGGTAGGGCATTTTAAATTGAACTCAGAGTTTGATAAGCCGCTTGGTGGCCCTATTCAAAACAGGTCTGCTCATACTCCCAGTGCAGTTTCGGCAAGAAGTTTGCCAGTTGTAGCCAGAGCGGAAGTAACCAGCTCCCGGGTCATTTCAACGCCTTCCAACGATGAATGGGAGGAGTTTTAGTTGAGCTGCGTCAATAGTGAGAAGGCTTTACCGTCAATAATCGATAATAGCCTGTAATTCAGAGTCCATAGCTATCTATGGGATTATTTCTTTTTAAACCCATGAAGCATGGATCTGGCCAGATTTTCCTTGTGTATATAGCTTTCAACGGCTACACCTAGAATATGTGCGGCCACCAGAACCAAGCTGAAGTTGGCGAAAAACTCATGTACTTCTTCCCAAATTTCTTCGTTTGCAGCACCTATGCCCGCCAACGGTCCTGCCGCCTGGTCCGCACCGTATACAGCAAACCCGGTAATAACCGTCGCAAATAAACTGACCAGCAATAATATAATCATGGCCGCACCTGCCGGGTTGTGGCCCAGGTAACGTTGGGTTTGTAGTGTGATCAGGTCTTTAAGATAAACGATTGACTTAATCGGACTGCATACAAAGTTAGAGAATCGGGCGTAGTCATTGCCGACGAATCCCCAGATTATTCTGAAGATCAATAGGCCGGTCACCAGATATCCAGCCCAAACGTGAACCGTCAACAGCTCGTCTTCGGTCAGATAAGCGATTAAAAAACCGGCAACCAATAGCCAGTGAAAAATTCTAAGCGGGAGATCCCATACTTTAACCAATAGAGGCGTTTCCATTTTTGTACTCCTGAATTTTTAAGTGCGAGCAGATGAGGGGGAAGAAAATAAAAGTTTAATAGAGCTTATCATGACCGGCGATTAGTTAACATTATTTACGATGGGCTCGGTTTGCCAACCACCCCCCAGCGCTTTATATAAGGCAATCCGGTTGCTGGAAAGCTGGGCTACGCTGGCAACCAATAAACTTTGCGTTTGATACAGCGCTTTTTGACTTTCCAGCACCTCCAGAAACGCCGTTAAACCTTTCTGATAACGCTCTGTTGCCAGTTGCACAGCGGTTTGATTGGCGGTCACCGCTTGTGTTAGCGCTGTATGTCGGTTTTGTTCTTGACTGCTTGCGATTAACGCATCTTCGACTTCCTGAAATGCCGATAATACAGTGATTTTATAACTCAGAAAGGCTTGTTCAAACTGGGTCTTTTTGCTGTTGATATTCGCGTTTAGTTTTCCCCAGTTAAAAATCGGCATGGTTAAAGATGCGGCTGACGACCAGGATTTGCCGAGCGGGGTAAAGTCGGTGATCTTGCTATTTTGCAAGCCGATGAAAGCGGCCAGATTGATTTTTGGGTACAGCTCTGCGGTTGCAATGCCCACTGAGGCATTGGAAACCGCCAGTCGGCGCTCAGCGAGACGAATATCGGGTCTGCGTTTTAATAATTCTGAGGGCAGGTTGCTTGTCATCGGTGTTGAAACGGTTGGGATAAGTCCCGTCTGAGTCAGTTGTGGGACCAGCGCGCCGGGTTCTTTGCCGAGCAACACACTCAATGCATGCATCGATTGCTTGATGATTTTTTCATAGTTGGGCAACTGGGCTTCGGTTGTGGCAATTTGAGCCTGAGCCTGCGTTACTTCCAGCATGCTGGCAAGTCCTGATTGTTGGCGGATTTGCGTTAATGCAAGTGTGTCCTGCTGAGCGAGTAAATCTTGCCGGCTTATGGTCAGCAGTTGTTGATTGGCACGCAGCTCAATGTAGTTGCGTGCTACATCGCCCAGCAAGGTTATCAGTACGTCACGACTATTTTCAA
>CAIKYI010000657.1 GCA_903831545.1 uncultured Methylobacter sp.
CGCAAGCCCTCAAATAACGGTACCCGGTAGTCCGTTAAACGACGTTGAACTATCACTACCTGACGGCGGGATGGATTACCCGGCTTAAGCATTGAGTAAACAGCAGCGGCAACTACACCTTGAGCCGCCGCATCATAATTAAAATTTTGCACATGTGAATGGCTAAACGCAGAAAATTTGTCCAGTTGTTGTTGATTGTTAAGCAACTGTGCCGCTTGCTCAATCCATAAATCTAAAGAAAGTGGCAAGATAAAGCCGTTTTCATCATCAATAACAATTTCACCGGCCACCCCTGCCAGTGGACTGACTATTATAGCCTGACCGGCCGCGCAGGCCTCGTTGGCAACAACACCCCACGGGTCCCACGATGTGGGAAATAAAAATATTTTTGCCGAGCAATATAAATCGGGTAAATCCGCTTGCTGAACATATCCGCTAAATACAATATCAAGCTCTTGATCAAGCATGGCAGAATAAGCGCGCACCTGCTCCAGCAAAGGGCCAGAACCTACCAGCAAAACAGACACTTTACGGCCCAAAACCTTTGCAACACCAGTCGCAACATCCAAGGCAAAAACAGGATTTTTTTCGGGAGAGAAGCGTCCGCAAAACATAAAGTCAAAGCGTCGTGTTTTTAAGGGTTGCGGAAAAAAGGCCTGATTATTTGCGCACAGATGGGACTGAAAAAACTGCTCCGGCTTAATCCCATAATTGGCATACAGTTTAGCCGAACCATTACTTGCGCCGATAAATGCCTTGGAGTGTTTAAAAACGATGTGTCGAATAAAACGATGTACGCCCGATAAAATGCGCTCCGAGGACAGTGTGCCATCGGTCATTGGAATATGAACTTTGCGATTTAAAATGGCATAAGCAAAGGCCAGCAGGTGTGTAGGGTTAAAACCGGTGGTGATGACCACATCTGGAGCCAGTTTGCGTAGTACCGGTAACACCGCCAGATTAATATGAATATAGCGCCCCTTCCAGTTTAAATTAAATGGCGGTAGAAACGTATGGGCAAAGCCCTGCTGCTCTATTATCCACTCGCGGTTATCTTCCCGACCCGCACAAAACACCACATGAAAATTGTCATACCCCAGTAGCTTTGCCAAACGTTGATAGACAGGATTACGGTAAGGTGCGGGAATGTTGGTGACCATAACAACACGGGGCAGGCTAGTGACAGGTTTATGAGGCATAATAATCTTTAAGTGCTTGAAAAGTTTTAAAAAAAGACTGGTTTGCAGTTATTTTTATTTTGTTTTGCACATGCTATGGTTTTAAAATTTCAAAGAATCAATAGCCTGCTGATAAATACCTAGCAACTGCTGCACATTGGATTCTGACGTATAGTTTGCCAAATAACACTGTCTGGCGTTGTCGCCCAAACGTTGACGCTGCTCAGGATGATCTAACAACCAGCGCACTTTTACCGCCAAATCTGCGGCATTGCCCGGCTCAAACAACAAACCGGTTTCGCCTTCTTTAATAATATCCGCCATGCTGCCCAGGTTTGAGGCAAGTACCGGCAAACCGTGGGCAAACGCTTCAACCAAAACCAACGGAAAGCCCTCATACCATTCGGAAGGCAGCACCAAAAACGCTGCCTGCTGCATCAATTGACTTATCTGCTCGGTACTTTGCAAACCCAAGGCCTCAATGTTGTCTGTAGTTATTATCGAAGCGGCTAGCGGTCCGGTTCCCGCAATTTTTAACAACGGCGGATCAGGCAATTCAGACCAGGCTTGCAATAATGTTTTAAGCCCTTTTTCTTCACTTAAACGTCCTACAAACAACGCAAAATCGGGTGGCGCGGGTTTAACGGATGGCGAATTTGTTAAGGGATCGGTTACAAAATTGGCTTTAACGCAAATTTTATCCACCGGAAAACCCGCTTCAACAAATTTACTTTTGGCAAACTCGGTTAAGGCAATAAAGCGGTTAACTTTATGTTGCCAGGTGCCCTGGTTACGATGTGTTGCTACCAAATGCGCTACCACTAAGCTGCCCAAAGCTGAGTTACGATAGCAACCATGCAATACGGCCTGATAAGGCGAGCCGGTAATACATTGCTCACAGATTTTACCGTCGCGCATCAGTAGTGCACCCGGACAAATCAGCCGATAGTTATGCAGCGTTTGCACCACCGGTATGCCTTGTTCCTGACAGGCATCGTATATGGACGGACTGAGTTGCGGAAAAAAATTATGCACATGCACCACATCCGGTTTAAAGCTGTGTAGCTTTGCCAGGGCAATGGCTTTACTGGCAGAAGAATAACAAGTATTAAGCGCAGTATTGATTTTACCCCGTAAACCGCCGGGCAAGTCTTTGTTATCAACTGACCATAATTCAACCTGATGGCCATAATCGGTTAATAATTTAAGCTCAGCGGTAACGACATTATCTTCGCCACCGGCATGTTGGTAACGGTTATGGGCGAATAGAATTTTCATGGGGTAAATTTAAAAAATGTTGAAATGGTGGCCCCGATGTAACGAAGTGGAATCGAGGTGTTTCAAATATATAGGATGCTGCCGACGCCAGGAGGCGCATCGTTAGCGATTGATGCGCTTCACTTTGTTCAGCACATCCTATGGTCTATCCCTGCCTTCTCTTACAAAATCCACAATTTCATCCATAGACAAATTTAATTCAATGCCAGTTATATCCAATGGCGATTTTTTAGGTAAGGCGGGTGTTAGTATAAACATTTGCCCGTCTTTCCTGGTTATTTGAACTGCGCCTTCTTCATTTGCCTGATCGAATAAAGAAGAAAAATTTTGTTGTGCTTCTAAAAAAGTATAGACATGCATGATTATAACTCCAGTACTTTAATACCAATAGATTTGGCAGCCAGACACAAGCCTTTGTCCAGGGTGAGTAACGATGAATCAGATTGTTTAGCGCATTGAATAAGATAGGCATCATAAGCATAAATTTTAAGCTGGGCGACCAAATTTAAAGATTGCTCCAGGTTAATATCATAAAACTTGATTGGTATTGCCTGATAAGCATTAACACAAGACTGAGCTTGAATAATATCAATTCGGTTACGTTTTAGCATTGCCGAGAAAGCGTTCCCTATTTCCCAATGCACCGAAGCCGGAGCATATAAATTAACCCCCTTCTGTTATTTTAATAATCTGTTCTTTATGCTCTTCATTGGTAATAATAGCGATCAAAGCAGATGTATCTATAGTAATATCCATAACAATGCACTCTTAAACTTATATGAAAATTTTTTGCAATGGTGCTGAAATATATGCTGCCGACGCCATCAGGCGCATCGTTCGGGATTGATGCGCTTCACTTTGTTCAGCACATCCTATGGCCCATGGATGATTCTACAAAAATTAACCAATATAATATCCCGTAAAAACAATGCCAAAAAAATCGGATTGGTAGCGCAATAGCGCTTGAGTAAACGTGGATCTTGTAGGATTCTGTAAAGCCATTCTAAGCCTGATTTTTGCATCCATAGCGGCGCACGGTTTATATGGCCGGAATTAAAGTCAAATGCTGCACCTACTCCAATTTGTATGGGCACTTTAACTTTACTCAGATGTGCTGCAATCCATTTTTCTTGCTTTGGTGCGCCCAAACCTACCCATAAAAAATCAGGTTTAAGTTGATTTATCAGCTCAACAAGTTGATCATCTTCTTCGGTAGACAAAGTTCTGAAAGGTGGCGAATGCGTGCCAATAATTTCAACTCCAGGAAAACGAGTTGTCATAGTGCTTACCAAATCATTTAAAACAATCTCTTTACCGCCAAGAAAAAAATGCTTCCAGCCTTGTTTTCTACCTTCATCTAAACAGCGTAACATCAATTCTGGTCCACAAACTCGTTCTTTGATAGGAGCATTATGTACAAGTTTTGCATACCAGACTAGAGGTAAGCCATCCATTGTTATTAATGACTGATTATTGATTTCTCTCAATTTCTTATCAGTTAAACTTGAAATAACGGTATGCACATTTGCAATACATACTTGATGCGACTCATGTTCTTTTATCCAATGCGTAAATAAATCAAGAGTAGAGTTATAGTCGAGAAACGGAAATTTTATACCTAATATATCAATAGTCTTTGCAAAAGGATTCATACCAATACCTCTTTAAGGGCGTTAACCAAACCGTGTACGGAATCTTCATGCGTATACACTTGCGCTTTTACTTGGATGGCTTTAGAAAACTGCTCAAGTAACAAGAGGGTGGTTAATAACGAAGTAGCCCGTTTTATCAAAAAATCCAAATCTAGTTCTAATAGAACCCCTTTTATTCCATCATAAACCAGTATATTAGCGACACTAGCATTGGAGGTTACAATTAAGGCACAAGTTTCATTAGTTACAACACGCAAAGAGTCCCAAATGGAAGAAAACAAAAACAGTTTTGCTGAGCAATATAGTTCAGGTAATTCAGTTTTTTGTATAAAACCTGGAGGCTTAGCAACAACCAGTGGACTTATTGTGGCGGCATAAGTTTTGACTTGCTCAAATAAAGCACCGAAACCCAACATTAAAATAGAAACTGATCTATTTAGATTTTTAGCAACTCCCACATCCAAAGTAAAGTATTGATTTTTTTTCATGTAAAAAAGCCCAGTAAACATTAAATCATAAATACGGTTGTCACCTGGAAAAGTTATAAAAGCATCGTTATTGGAATATA
>CAIKYI010000658.1 GCA_903831545.1 uncultured Methylobacter sp.
CCAGACATGGTGTCAGGCATAACGCCCTTACCAAATGAGTCTTTGACATAGACAGAATCATAGCCCGCTTCATAAAGACGCAAACCTAACTCGCTGTCTTCGCAAATACACCATTCCGACCAATTACCCACTTCCAGCAACGCAGATTTTCTGATCATGGTCATCGTGCCATGCTGAATCATTGCGTTATATTCTTTGCGTTGAACCATGCCTATATTGAAAAAACCGGCATATTCCCAATAACAAAACGATTTAAAAGCGCTCTGGTCACGATCGCGATAATCCTGGGGCGATTGTATAAAACCGACATTTTCATTGTCAAAATAGGGCACCATACTGTTAAGCCAATCCGGTGACAAAATATAATCACTGTCGATAACCGCAATAATTTCAGCATCCGGAGCTGTTTGCTCAAGCGCATGATTGATGGCTCCCGCTTTAAAGCCGGGCCAGTTTTCAAGATGGAAAAACCTAAACTTGGGTCCCAAACGTTCACAATCCACACGTACCGGTTCCCAAACAGCAGGATCCTTGGTGTTGTTGTCCATGACCAGTACTTCCAGATTAGGATAATCAACCCTGTCCAGAGCCTCTAATGTCATGCGCACCATGTCGGGCGGTTCATTATGAATAGGTAAATGTAACGATACTTTGGGATATTTAAACTCGGATGTGGGTTTAAGCGGCTGAAAAGTTCTGGCAGTTTTCCGGTGCCAGATAACTTCGGCAATTTCCAAACTTTCAATCAGTAAAATGATAGCCGCGAGCATCTGCATCAAAATCAGAATACCCCAAAAGAAAATCGTCAAATTAGTTTGGTACTGCTGGGCACCTATCGACACGGACCAAAAAATAGTTGAGACAGCAAGGTTGGCGATAAGTCCGAAAAACACCATACCAGGCAGTTTCAGGCTGCGGCGGGAAATTAAAAACAACCCCATCAAAACAACACTAAATATCGCAGCCCCCGTTGCCCAATGCTTCCAGTTGGGCATGGCGATAACATCGCCATCCATAGGATATTTGGCGTGACGGTCCGCATTAAAAATACCCCAATACGCGCCCGCCGAACCTTCCAAAGACATTTTCCAGGGTTGATCAAAAGCCTCTACGATATAATAGGTAACTTTCTCAGCATCTGCCCGATTAAGAAATTCGCGCAAAAACGTTGCCTGATTGGAGACCGATGCCGTTGCGTGCTTGAACGGCTGTCCATCTGAAGGCCAACCAACTTCGGTAATAACGATAGGTTTGTTTGGATAAGCCTGTTGTACGGCGTGGTAACGGTCGAACACATAATCAACGGCATCTTCTGCCGCAATTCCTTCCCAATAAGGCAAAATATGCACGGCGATAAAATCAACTTCCGCAACCAGTTCAGGGTGTTTTAGCCAAACATCCCAGGTTTCGGAAGTACTGACCGGACGCCAGGTGTTCTTTTTTACCTCACGAATATATTCGATAAGCTGGTCGGCAGTTATCTCAGCGCGTAACAAAACTTCGTTACCCACCATGACGCGAACAATTTTTGGGTTATTTTGACGACTGACTTTAATTAAGGTTTCAATTTCCTGACGGTTCTTTTCAAGATTTCCGTCAATCCATCCACCTACTGTCGTATTCAAATTATACTTGGCAGCCAACTCCGGAATTTTGTCCAAGCCCTTTAACACACTGTAAGTTCTGACAGCATGGACTTTATCGGCCAACAAACTTAAATCATGGTCAATATCAGCTTCACTTGGAAACGTATCGCTGGTTTGGGTATCCTGTTTTCTCATAGGGTCAAAGGTGACGCCCATGGTAGTCTTGGTCCAAGGTTGCAATTGCAAGGGGTTGTTAACATAACTCCAGATACTGAAGTTAATAAAGACGAGTAGAGCGAGTGCAATGACTGAAACTATCTTGGTTTTCATTTGGTTGCTCGGTTATTCTGCTGAACTGTGAAAAAAATTAATTGAACGAAACAGAAAGGCAAAGCCATTATTTGCTTTTTACCTTTCTTTTTTTATCTGCAACATCCCTGTTCTATTTTCTTACTGCTGAGAAATTTCCTTTCTCAGGTTTTCTTTTTTATATAAAGATCAGTGATAGAGCCAGTGATCATTTCTGCTGCCATCGCAAAGGTTTCTGATAACATTGGATGTGGATGTATGGTCAAACCAATATCCTCTGCATCTGCGCCCATTTCAAGAGCCAATACCGCTTCTGCAATTAACTCGCCGGCATTGGGACCTACCATTCCTGCTCCAAGTATTCTGCCAGTCTCCTTATCGCAGAGTATTTTGGTCAGACCTTCTTTTCGTCCCAAACATAAGGAGCGCCCACTGGCTGCCCAGGGAAAAGAGGCTTTATCGTAAGCGATACCTTGTTCTTTGGCCTGATTTTCAGTTAGCCCCATCCAGGTTACCTCAGGATCGGTATAGGCTACAGAAGGAATGGTTAAAGCGTCAAAACCTGCTTTATGCCCCGCAGACACTTCGGCTGCAACTTTACCTTGATGAGTTGACTTGTGAGCCAACATCGGATTTCCGACAATATCGCCTATTGCGAAAATATGCGAAACGTTGGTGCGTTGCTGTTTATCAACAGCGATAAAACCGGCTTCGTCAACATTAACGCCGGCCAGTTCCGCACCAATCAGTTTTCCGTTAGGTCTACGTCCTACCGCAACCAGTACCGCGTCAAACAATTCTGACTCTGGTGCGCCCTTGCCTTCAAACGATACTTTAAGTCCCTCGGGTTGAGCTTCAATGGCAGACACTTTGGTTTGTAGCCAGATGTTTTTGTATTGTTTTTTAATACGCCGATACAGCGGCGTGACCAAATCGTTATCACAACCTGGAATGATTTGATCCATCAATTCAACCACACTGATTTCAGAACCCAGCGCATGATAAACAGTCGCCATCTCCAGACCGATGATACCGCCGCCGACGATCAGCAGCTTTTTTGGAATTTGTTTCAAATCCAGCGCATCTGTTGAATCAAGTAAACGCGGGTCATCGTTAGGAAAAACAGGGATTTTGGTAGGATGGGAACCGGCAGCAATAATCGCCTGTTCAAAATTAATCGTTTTTACACCGGTTTCAGTTTGAACCTCAAGGGTATTAGCCGAGGCAAATTTACCTAGCCCCTGAACTAACGTAATTTTGCGCTGTTTGACCAAGCCCCCCAAACCATCACTTAAAGTTTTGGTAATGCTTTCTTTCCAACTGCGAATCTTGTCAATATCAAGACTCGGCTTGCCAAAACTAAGACCATGCTGTTCAAATTCTTCGGCCTCATGAATAATTTGCGCAACATGAAGCAGGGCTTTTGACGGAATACAACCTACATTAAGACAAACACCGCCAAGCGCAGCATAGCGCTCGACCAACACCACCTGCTTACCTAAATCGGCGGCACGAAAAGCAGCAGTGTATCCCCCCGGACCACCGCCCAATACCACAACTTCAGCCTGTATGATAGATTCATTAATCGCTGGATTAGCATCCATATTATTCTCTTCTGATTATAGTAAAGTTAAGGAACACTTCGCGCCATCAAATATAATGAAACGCATGACACGGATAATTCAATAAAATTTGATTAAATCACAATGACCAGTGTCATCAGCGTTCTATTTTTAGCTGTTTAGTTACAGTAACAAGCGACGAATATCGCACAGATACTGTTTAATGGCCGCCATAAAACGCGAGCCTTCCGCGCCATCAATGACACGATGATCGTAAGTCAGATCAAGCGGCAACATCAGGCGGGGTATAAACTCTTTGCCATTCCAGACTGGTTGCATTTTGGCTCGGGTAACACCCAATATAGCCACTTCCGGCGCATTGACAATGGGCGTAAAAGCAGTGCCGCCGATACCACCGAGACTTGAAATGGTAATACAGCCACCTTGCATATCAGCAGGCATCAGCTTACCCAATCGGGCTTTATTACTTTTCTCGGCCAACTCGGCAGACAATTCATTGATGCCTTTACGATCGACATTGCGTAACACCGGCACGACCAAACCGTTAGGTGTGTCGACTGCAATACCCATATTGAAATATTTCTTGAGTAGCAGTTTTTCGCCATCGACAGACAGTGAGGCATTAAACTGGGGAAATTGAACCATTGCCGCTGTCAGCGCCTTGATAATAAAAATCAACCCGGTTATTTTGATATCTTCTTTCGATTTCTCAGCATTCAAAGCATTGCGAAACGCTTCCATTTCTGTGATATCAACTTCATCATGATAGGTGACCATCGGCAAATTGAGCCACACGCGACTCAGATTTTTTCCGGTCAATTTTTTGATTTTGCTGAGTTGCTGTTCTTCTATCTCACCAAATTGGGAAAAATCAACCGCAGGCATGGCAGGTATAACTGAACCGGTTTGCGTTACGCCTTCAGCCATAATCTTCTTGACGAAGTTTTTCACATCTTCTTTGAGTATTCGACTCTTACGACCGCTGCCAGACTTTATTTTATTGATATCAACACCCAGTTCACGGGCAAAGAGCCTGACCGCTGGTGTTGCGTGTGCAAGTTGACCCGGAACACCGCTATTGATAACTTCAGACAGGGGCTCGCTTCTGGTTTCAACTTTGGGAACGGCTAACTGAACTTCAGCGACAACCGGTTCCGGCGCTTTTTCAACGGGTTTGGCCGCCTGCTCAGCAACAGGGTCTGGTTTGGATAGCGCAACCTCTTCGCCACCGGTCAATACGGTCGCAATCAAGGTTCCTTCAGATACCTTATCGCCAGGTTTGATAAATATTTCCTGTACCGTACCGTTCGCACTGGAGGGTAAATCCATGCTGGCTTTGTCGGTTTCAAGCACCGCAAGTGTTTGCTCCAGTTTAATCTGATCGCCGGGTTTAACCAAAACATCTACTACGTCGATATCTGCGACATTGCCAACATCAGGAACCTTGATTTCTATTAATAAAGCCATGTTTGTATCTATCCGTTAAATTAGCCAGGGAGCTGCTACATCAGGGTTAATGCCATATTTGGCGATTGCCACTTCAACTTTGGAAGCCTCAAACTGTCCCAAATCAGCCAGGCTCTTTAG
>CAIKYI010000659.1 GCA_903831545.1 uncultured Methylobacter sp.
GCGATTATGTCGCCTCTAAACAAGCCGATTTGATTATTAATATAGTCGACGCCTCCAATATTGAACGAAATCTTTATCTAAGTTCTCAGCTTATCGAAATGCGGGTACCGATGATTTTGGTACTTAATATGATGGATGCCGTTAAACAACGGGGTATTAAAATTGACCTCAGTTTTCTGGAGGGGCTTTTGGGTTGTCCTGTTATTCCTATATCTGCCTCAACCAAAGACGGCATCGAGCTATTAAAATCTGCAATCAATAAAGCAGCCATTACCAAACCGACACCTTGTTTAACAATCAATTATGATTCCGCCCTGGAGCAGGCAATTGCAGAACTTTCTCCGTTGCTGGTTGAGATTGCGCAACAGCAGCAATGTGACCTGCGATGGTTGGCGCTGCGTTTGCTTGAAGATGATACGCTGGCTAAACAGCTTGCCGGAGTTGATTTGCTGCCTATTGTTGCTGACTTACAGCGTCAGGTCGAAACAGAAACGGATGATGAAATTGACATTCTTGCGGCCGATGCCCGTTATGGTTTTGTCAACGAATTGACCCATGGCGCAGTCTGTAAGTTAACCGAGGTTGATCGTCATACCACCGACAAGATTGACAGCATCGTTTTGAATCGTTTTTTAGGCATTCCGGTTTTTCTGTTTGTCATGTACGCCATGTTTATGTTTACCATCAATATTGGCAGCGCCTTTGTGGATTTTTTTGACCAGGCGGTAGGCGCTTTATTAATTGACGGACTCGGTCTGGCACTTGCACAACTGAATTTGCCGCAGTGGTTGGTTGTGCTCATCACCAAAGGCGTTGGCGGTGGCATTCAGGTGGTTGCAACGTTTATTCCCATTGTTGGCTTTTTGTTTATGTTTTTATCGGCACTGGAAGATTCCGGTTATATGGCCAGGGCCGCATTTGTTATGGATCGGTTTATGCGCATGATTGGTTTGCCCGGTAAATCTTTCGTGCCTATGATCGTCGGTTTTGGCTGTAATGTTCCTGCTATTATGGCAACGCGGACTTTAGATAATCAGCGGGACAGGATATTAACCAATCTGATGAATCCTTTTATGTCTTGCGGCGCGAGATTGCCGGTTTACGCTTTATTTGCCGCAGCATTTTTTCCAGTTGGTGGGCAAAATCTGGTTTTTGGTTTGTATTTATTGGGTATTGCAGTTGCCGTTTTGACGGGGTTAATTATGCGTCACACCTTGTTTAAAGGTGAATCGGCGCCTTTTATTATGGAGTTGCCTGCCTATCATATGCCAACCGTTCGCGGTGTTTTTTTAAGAACCTGGGATCGGCTTAAATCATTTTTGATTAACGCTGGCAAAGTCATCGTACCAATGGTGTTAGTGCTAAATTTTTTAAATGCCTTGGGCACCGATGGTAGTTTTGGTCAAGAAAATAGTAATAAATCAGTATTGAGCGAGATTGGTCGGGGCTTGACTCCGTTATTTAAACCCATGGGCATAGAAAAAGATAACTGGCCTGCAACCGTAGGTATTTTTACCGGTGTTTTAGCCAAGGAAGCCGTAGTAGGAACCTTGGATGCTTTATATAGCCAGCTTTCGGCAACAGATTCAAGCGTTGAGACTAAAACTTCATTTGATCTTGAGCAGGCATTAATTGCCGCTTGTTTAACGGTGCCTGAAAATATTAAAAAAGTAGCGGAAAACTTGTTAGATCCCTTGGGTTTGAATATTGGCAGTGTTGATGATTTGACTGCGGCGGCGGCTGAGCAGGAAGTCAATGCCGGTACCTTTGCCGCCATGCAACAAAGTTTTGACGGGCAAGCAGGTGCTTTTGCCTATTTATTATTTATCTTGTTGTATGCGCCCTGTGTTGCGGCTACCGCTGCAATCTATCGTGAAACCAACTTGAACTGGACTGTTTTTGTGGTGTTCTGGACGACCGGTATTGCCTATATGACGGCAACTGTATTTTATCAGGCAATGACCTATAGCCAGCACCCTGATTATTCGTTGCTATGTATAACAGGTTTGGTATCTGCGTTTTTATTGGTATTACTCGGGCTTTGGCTATTGGGTAAAAACGCTGATGCAATACTTTTAAAACAAAGCGGGGAGACTTTAAGTGATCCTGTCTGATTTGAGAAACTATTTAAGAATCCAGCACCGGGTTGCTTTGGCTGATTTAATCGTACATTTTAATATGGATGCCGATGCCATGAGGGGAATGCTGGGCAAATGGATCAGCAAAGGCAAGGTTCGTAAATTACCGTTAAGCGCATCTTGTGGCACAAGTTGCTGTCAATGTGATGCTGCCTTAACCGAAATTTACGAATGGGTTTCGGATTAAGGCAAATGATCGTAATTCTTCTGCAGCAATAAAATGCCCGGGTGTCATTACTTATAAACCTAGAAAACGCAGTTAAAATATTTAGAAGTGGGCCATGCCTGCGCTTAAACTGCTCGCGGGCATGGCCTGCTCCTACCAAATTCCTCACCCAAATGGTGAGCAGCTTCGAGGCTGTGTGAATCAGACGCCTATAGGTTCTGAGCAAAACATAATCGGTCAACTGCGTTTTCTGGGATAAATGGCTTTAATCTGGCAATGATTTACCCAGTGCTTACCAACCCAGTTTATACAATACTAATACCGCTGCACCTGCGCCGCTGGTATCAGCAATCCAATCAGCGACATCCGAGAAACGTCCTTCAATAAAAGACTGGTGCCATTCATCTGACAGCCCGTATAAACTGCAAAAGGTAATGCTGAGTAAAACAAGTATAATTGTTTTGCCGTTAATTGTTTTGAAATAGCGCCAGGCCAATATACCCATTACAAAGTAGGCACCAAAGTGAAGTATTTTATCCTGAGAAGAAAATACCTCAGGAACTGGCAAAGAGGGTTGATCCGAAAGCCAGTAAATAAAAAAGCAGTACAATAACAACAACATTAAATTTAAAATTTTAATCATAAGTATGTAATGAAAAATGTATTTGAATTTGCCGAGGCATTTTTTCATCAGGAAAATATCGATGAAAAATTGGCACTAACCCATCAGGCCTGGCAAGCCTGTACTAAGCGCGAGTTGAACTTTATCTCGGATCGTCAAATAATGCCGATAGAGCAGGTTACCTTTCCAGCGCGTCCCGAATTATTGGCCCCGCGTCAAATGCCAAGGCGTAAATTGACTTCGGACGCAGGCGTTAAGGCATTTTTTCATGCCATTGCCCATGTTGAATTTGTCGCCATTTATTTGGCCTGGGATATTTTGTATCGTTTTCGCGGTATGCCCGAACAATTTTATCAGGATTGGCTGAGAGTTGCTGATGAAGAGGCGCAGCACTTTGAGTTAATCAGGACCCATTTACGTGGTATGCAGGTGGAATATGGTGATTTACCTGCGCACAGTGGCTTATGGGATCATGCCAAAGATACAGCGGAGGAATTGCCTGACAGATTGGCGTTGATTCCACGGTGTATGGAGGCCAGAGGTTTGGACGTGACGCCGGCGCTTATTGAGAAATTTAAACTTTTGGGTGATGAGGCTAGTGTCGTCATATTAACGCGGATATTGACTGACGAAGTAGGGCATGTTGAGTTGGGTTCATTCTGGTTTAAGTTGGTTTGTCAGCAGCGTGGTTTTGAGGCAGAACAAAAATATCGTGAATTAATTGATGAGTATTATGTGGGAGGAAAACCTAAAGGTCCGTTTAACAGGGCATTGCGTAAAACTGCCGGATTTTCGGATGCCGAGATAGACTGGCTGGAAGCGTAAAAATGTTTGGTGGGCTAGGTCAGTATTTTTACAACACAGAAATGGATAAAAATCCCTTTAAGCTGCGTAGGGTTTTCGCAGCGAACCCTATGGTATACATTTCCGACTGCCTTAATCCCGGTAATGTCAGCGCTTAAATGGTTTGATCGTAATGTGCCGCATGTAAACGGGTTGAACAAAGTATTTTGTCAAAATGGGAAAAGGATTATGAGAGATATTGCCTATGAACAGGTATTGCTTCGGCATCAACGAAGAATGTTACGCATCTTGGACGAATACAGTAGCGAAAATAGCGATGCTTGGACAGAGCAGGATTTTCTGGCGATACAGCGAGCTTTGCAAGTTTATATAGAATCGTTTATTGGTATGGCTCGTTATTCCGTTCAGCAAAAATATAACTTATCGGTCAGTCAATCACATGAAGCCTTAGACGCGAATTAAAAAGTCGCAGCGATTTAACCGTTCAGCAACATGAGGAGCTGTTAAAAATTGTCGGTTTTCGTAATGTACTGGTGCATGATTATTTGGAGATTTACGATGGTATCTTGCAAGCGGTCGTCACCAAAAGCATTACGCGATTATGGAAACGTTATTTTTGGAATGGCGGCAGGCTTTGGATTTGTTATGCGAGAAGGTGGATGATGCCTGAGAATTCAATGTGAGAAACAAATTGAATTACATTGAGTATATTTCCCATCTTTGTTACCCTAGCTAAAAACATTGGGCAACAAATATAATTATTATGATATACCATAATATCAGCATATTAGATAAGCTTGACTCGCTTCATTCTAAGTTTGTTTATTCGACAAAATTTTCAGAAGCAATTGGTATTTCAAGGAGAACGCTTCTCAACTGGTACCGGAAGCCTGAGTCGATTTCTGCCAAGTATCGACTGGATATTGATGTTTTGTATTGCCAGCGCTTTTTGATACCTGAGTGGGATGTTGCCAAACAAACTTTTGAACCGGTTTTGTTGCCGGATGATATGCCCCACAACGAGGCATTGTTTATGCCATTTTTACGTCGTTTGAGTTATGGCACGATTGAAATTGAAACCGATATGGCGAAAGCTGATTTCGATAAAATTATTGATGAAAAAAGGCTGCCCAAGAATATGGACAGGCAGGTTTTTCATGAAGGTTTTAATGCGTTTATTACGCACAAGCAACTTTGGCAGAGGATTGTGGAGCATGGTGAAGCGATGCCGATCACTGAAGAGAGTATCAAGACATTACATGCCGATTTTATGCGGGGTGTTTATGATAATGCAGGATTTTATTCCACCAAGATTCGGGTGATGGGGCAGTTAGAAGAAGTGCAAACAACTGAACCGGAAGATATTGCAGAAGAAATGAATCGATGGGTTTATAAAGAGGCCAAGTCTGCCACACTGGAAGAGATAGCCAAAGCGCATGCTTATTTTATTTTAATCCATCCGTTTGGTGATGGTAATGGCCGCGTGGGGCGAGCTTTAGTTATGGCGCAGTGCTTGAATGTCCGATTAATGCCGCCTGTATTTAATGGTGAGAATAGGGCGATGTATTACGCAGCAATGAAGCATGCAATGAAAAATGGCCGTTATGCGCCATTGGTTCGTCTGTTTTATGAGGCTACCAAACTGAATTAAATAGCTGTATTGCTCGCGATACAAAAACGATATGGAATAATAGGAACAGTACAGTTGTAGTATGGGCAAAGCGTAGTGGTGGTGCGACTGGCATGATAGTTAGCTAGCTGGTGGAAGTCCAGTTATTGCCCTGTGAGAAGGGAAAATGTAGGCGAAGGCAAGGGTGTCCAAAGAAACTCTCAGTAGCTACCCAACAGGGAATCACGGTTAGTGGGAGCC
>CAIKYI010000660.1 GCA_903831545.1 uncultured Methylobacter sp.
AGCTTAGCAAACAGAAAATTCTTTCTGAAGAATTTGATGTGGTTTTACTGGACGAGATTAATTATTGTTGCGGCTATCAGTGGATTTCCGGACAGGAAATTGCCGATTTTATTAGCAATGAAAAACCATCCTGGGTACATTTAATTATGACCGGCCGCAATGCTGCACCCGAAGTGATTGAAATTGCCGATACGGTGACCGAAATGACCATGATAAAACATGCCTTTCAGCAGGGCATTAAAGCCGAGCAGGGTATTGAGTTTTAAGGTGATTTTTACTAAACAGCAGTGTACAAAAAATTTCAAATTTTTGACAAGTTGAGTTTACGGACGGGCTCTTAAAGACAAATATTTAAGTTAATGTGGACTCGCCATTAAGGTATATGGCAGTGAATAAAAAAATAAAATCATTACTAAATCAATATATTACCGTTATTTTTTATTGAGAAACGTATTTATGGAAACTTACTTACCTATTTTTAAAGCCACTATTTCTGACTGGATTCTACTGGCCCAGAACAATCCTTTGTACACCCTGGCTATAGCGATACTGGCCTGGTTGCTGACGGCTATTATTTATAGCATCAAGATTGGTTCTTTAAAGAACCAAATTATAGTCAGTGAAAACTCGAATCTTGAAGAGCAAAATAAGCTCAACTCTGCAATTAATGCCGCGCAACAACAAACGCAGCAAATGCAGCAGGAATTGGCTGCCAATACCGAGCAAATGCAAAAAGACCGGCAGTCTGCCCAAAATGAAGCTGAGCGAGCCGAAAAGATTGAAGAGCAGCTTTCACAACGTAATAAGGAGATTGCCGGCGTTATTCAAACCTTAGCAACCAGTTTTGATCTTGGCGAGCGCCCGGTACCGTGAATGGGTGATATTAAAGCAGATGGCTTATGGCAACAACACGATAGAGTTATTAATCTGCTAACAACACGTTTGCGTAGCGAGCAGCAGGCGAAAGCCGAGTTGCAGCAATCTTTTCAGGCTGAAACGGCAAGACGTGTTGGAACAGAAGCCCTCATTGATACCTTGCAAACAATTCTTGCTGCCCAAACCAGTCAGATTTCCAAACTGGAACAGGCGTTTGAAGAGCAAAAATTGTTGTTGCAACAGCAACAGGATCAGGCTCAACAGGTTTTATCCAAAACCCTGGAAAAACATCTGTCTGAATTGGCGCGTCTTACCGAACTGGAACAGCAAACCCTTGATTTGGTTAATACCAAACAGCAGTTAACGCACTTGGAAGAAAAAATAACGACTAAAGACACCTTGATTGCACAACTGGAAAAAACCAAGTCAGTTGATCCTGTTAAAGGGCAAGCACAGTCTGCGCTCGTAAAGCCGGATGAAAAAGAAACATCGGTTGAATTAAAAAAGACCGATGAAGTTATTCAGCCTGCACCGACGGTAGTTGTCGTCGAACAACAGTCAGTTAGCCCGGTCAAACAATCAGCGGGTGAAACAGCTGAAAAAAGTAACAACTTGTTTGCAAAAACCGTCGTGGAACCTGTTAAAGCAGAGCTGGAAGTTATGGCAATAAAACAGAATAAGCTGGAAATTGAGTCTGCACCGGCGAAGCAACAGCCAGAAAGTCCTGCTAAAAGCCGGATTGGAAAGCTTAAAAGTCTGTTTGGAAGCACTAGCCAAAAGCCGATTAAGGTAGACCCGGTTTTTGTTGAAAAAAAACAGGTCGAGGAAAAAATTCAACCTGCTCCAGTAGCTACAGAAAGTTTGCCGTTTAGTGCGACTAAAAATCAATTTGGAAATAAAAACTATTTTTTTGGTGACATAACCCCGCCAGCCGAAGAAATAAAACAAGAAGAAGCGAAAGTTCAACCTGCTCCAGCGACACTGGAACAGCCGCCAGTGACTCCCGCTAAAGCCCAACTTGGAAAACTTAAAAGCCTGTTTGGCTCAAAGCAGCAACCTGAAGAGACAAAACAAGCTAAAGCAGAAACTCAGCCAGCACCTGCTCCACTGGCTGTCGAACAACCGCCAGTGATTCCGGCTAAAGGTCAACTTGGAAAACTTAAAAGTCTGTTTGGCAAAATCAAATAACCGCTAATGTCGTTAAGTAGTCCGGATGAAGCTTTGCCGAGTCCGGACTGCTTGTTACAAAATTGTCTCTTTTTGATCGACAGAAACTATCCCGTCTAATTTCAGTGATCGAGCTGAGACTTTAGCTTGGGCCGGTAGTTGTCTTCAGGCACTATTTATCACTGGTAATGGCCAGTCTTGTTTTTTAGCGCTTACTGACCCCGTTAGAATATCCGCCAGCCGCCTTACCCCGGGCCCTGCAAAATCAGGATTTGCCAAAATCAGATAGAGAGGTACTTCGTGCGTATAGCCTTCCTTCAAAGGTAACGGCTTTAGTATCCCTGTTCGTAGCTCCTCACTAATATGTTCTTCGGGTAACCAGGCAAAGCCATACCCCATGCAGACGGCCTGAATTGATGTAGCAACCTGACTCACTGTCCAACGCTGATCAACCTCGACAGATACCGCACGTTGGTCGCGTTTGCCTCCTGAATCCCGAATCACAATATGGCGATATGCCCGTAAGTCCCGATAACTTAATTCCCGACCTTGATGATGAAGCGGGTGATCGGCATGAGCGACAGCCTGCAAACGTATTCTCATCAAGACGTTACCCAAAAAACCTGGCGGTAGCTGGGGCGAAATTGCCAAATCCACCGTCCCGCTTAGTAGCGCATCCGAGGTTCCGCCTAATACTGATTCAATCAATTCGACGCGTGTAGCAGGGCTTTCCTGAGCAAAGCTCTGAAGGCAAGTCAATAGCAGGTCAGAGGGAAACAGGATTTCAGCAGCGATGGTGATAACAGCTTCCCATCCGGCGGAAAGCTTATGTGCTGCCCGTTCCAAATCATTGGCTTCACCCACCAGCGCCAGTGCTCGCCGATAGAGCATTTGTCCGGTCGGTGTGAGAATGGCTTTGCGGCCCTGAATTTCAAAGGCTTTGACATTCAGTAAGGATTCTATCTTTTGTACGGCATAGCTGATTGCCGATTGGCTTTTACAAAGTTTTTCCGCCGCTTGCGCGTAACCGCCAGCGTCCACAACTTCGATCAAAGATCGCCATTGCTCCAGGGTAATATGTGGGCTCATTGATACCTATCCAATAATTGGATCATTATTAGCTAATTATTATACTTTTTTATCACTTTAGTACGCGGTTAAATAGCACTACGTTAACTAATCAAGTTCCATTTTCTGATCAGTACCAGAAAATAATGTCATTTTTTATTCTACCCTTATAAGGCGTCCTACCATGAAACGTATTACTTTTTTGATCCTCGCAGCAGTTGTTTCAACTCCGGTTCTCTCCGCACCCGAAACTTATGTCATCGACGGCACTCATACCTATCCGCGTTTTTCTTACAGTCACTTTGGGTTTTCGACGCAGTTAAGTCGGTTCGATAAGACCTCCGGCAACATCGTTATTGATCGTGAGGCGAAAACGGGTTCTGTCAGCGTCATTATTGAC
>CAIKYI010000661.1 GCA_903831545.1 uncultured Methylobacter sp.
AAAAAATCGAGAATGATCAGGGGCGGGTAAGAATAGGTGAGCGATGGGGCGCGAGAACCCTCGATTTGGATGTCTTGATTTATGGCGATCAACTTATTGATTTACCGGATTTAGTCGTTCCCCATAGAGGCGTGCATGAACGATCTTTTGTTTTGTATCCGCTGTTTGAAATTGCTCCACAACTGGTTGTACCCGGTAAGGGCTCTATTGCCGATCTGATTGCCAAGTGTCCATTGTCTGGATTAAGGTGGATGAATTGATATGAGCCAATATGCTTACGATTCTAAAGTAAAGCCCTTGACGGTTAATGATCTGCTTGCCATGAAACAGCGCAGCGAAAAGATAAGCTGTTTAACAGCTTACGATGCCAGTTTTAGTGCCTTAATCGACAAAGCGGGTGTCGATATGATGTTGGTGGGTGATTCGCTGGGCATGGTTGTTCAGGGTCATGAGACAACGCTTCCTGTTACCATTAGGGATATGGTTTATCATACCCGCTGTGTTAGCGCAGCCAGGCAACGAGCGTTTATTATTGCGGATTTACCATTCATGAGTTATGCCACTCCTGTTATGGCAGCTAAAAATGCGGCTAAATTAATACAGGTTGGTGGCGCCCAAATGGTGAAGCTGGAAGGCGCCCGGATTGAAATTGTTCGATTTTTAGTTGATCAGGGTATTCCTGTCTGTGGACATTTAGGTTTGTTACCCCAGTTGATTAATCAATTGGGCAGCTATAAAGTTCAGGGCAAAGAACCCGCTGATGCTGCAAAAATGATTGCCGATGCACATCAATTGCAACAGGCTGGTGCAGGATTGTTGGTATTGGAGTGTGTGCCTGCGAGTCTTGCCAGGGAAATAAGTACTCAGCTTGCTATTCCTGTTATTGGTATTGGCGCCAGTGTTGATTGCGACGGTCAGGTGTTGGTGCTTTATGACATGCTCAATATCGGCATCGGCAAGCGTCCGCGTTTTTCCAGAAACTTCATGCAGGATAATGCGACTATCGAAGCTGCCATTGATGCTTATCATCAGGCGGTCAAGCAATCACGATTTCCAACCGCTGAACATAGCTTCTAAGACCAATGCAAATAGTTAAGACCGTATCCGAATTACGTGAGACAGTTAAAGTATGGCGCTCAGCTGGTGAAAGCGTTGCTTTTGTTCCGACGATGGGCAATTTGCACGCCGGACATCTTCAGTTGGTTAGTACGGCAAAAAAAAATGCCGACCGTGTCGTCGTCAGTATCTTTGTTAACCCGACTCAATTTGGAGTGGGGGAAGATTTCGAGACTTATCCTCGTACCGAACGTGAAGACAGGTTAAAGCTGGAAACCGTTGGCGCAGACTTGTTGTTTCAACCCGCTGTTACCGATATTTACTCGCCCGATGCCAAAACAACCGTCACGGTAACCGACCTTTCAGACCGCTATTGTGGCGCATCCAGACCCGGACATTTTAGCGGTGTTGCTACCGTTGTTTGTAAATTATTTAATATAGTCCAGCCGGATATGGCTTTATTCGGTCTTAAAGATTTTCAA
>CAIKYI010000662.1 GCA_903831545.1 uncultured Methylobacter sp.
GTCGAATGTTGGTGCCCGCTGAACGTCGGGAAATGAACGGTCCTTACTACAGTGGCGTTTACAATATTTATTCTGCAGGAACGCCTTTTGAACCTTCAGATTTTAATGGAACTATCAAAAATGATGGAACTTCAGCCGGTTCCAGAGGGCGTGACGATGGCGCCACGGTCTGGGGTGCGTTTATGGGCGGCCGCTTGCAATATGCTTTTGGTTTCTTTCGAGGCTTAAGAGGTGGTGCTAATGTTAATGACAACATACTATATGGGCAGCGCGTTGCCTACAATTTTTGGGAAGTAGAAAAAAACCCCGGTTATTACACCTCAGGTACTTATTTCGGTAAAGGCGGTGATATCTTGACTGTCGGTTTATCGAATCAGTATCAGCAAGGTGGGGCTGGCTCTGCAGCTGATCCTGCAAGCTTTCGGGGCACAACGGTTGACTTGTTGGTGGAAAAAGTATTGCCTAATAGCGGTGTAGTGACGGTAAATGGCGAATATAAAAACTACGGTATATCAGGCTATAACATGGCATCCCGAATAGCAAATACTGGATTCTCCTTGTTTGAAGGCAACGCTTACGATGTCAGCGGTATGTATTTATTTCCGAAAAAAATCTGGATAGGACAGGCTCAACCTTTTGTGCGTTACGTTGATGTCCATCCGGTCAGCAGTTCGTCCCGCGATGTTTATGAAGCGGGGGTCAACTATGTTATTGACGGACACAATGCCAAGATTTCCTTGAGCTGGCTGTACGGTGATCTGCTGACTAAAGTCCAGAATTCCACAACCGGAGCTACAGGCTCCAACGTCAATGCCATGAACCTTGGTTTTCAATGGCAGATTTAAAATCCGATCATAAGGCTGTATCAGTTCTTTCGTTCATCCTGTTAACTTGAAGGCTTATTTAGCCACAGATTGGCACTGATAAATTCAGTTCATAACTATTATGTTAGTGATTTAAACGAATTGATGTAAAGCAATGTTTATCTGGGTATATCATTGTTCGTCTGTGGCCAGGCTGTATTTTTTCAGGGTTAAAAAAGTCGCCAAGAAAATACCAATTCATTGTACAAGAATATTTATGTTGCTCATCATGTAGTAAAACGCAATCGTTATTATGGGTCGTGGCCATTGGGACGTCTCTTAACATCATTATGGAGATTTTTATGAATAGGCATTCAATAAAAGTTCTGGCATCAGTATCTTTGCTGATGACTATGGCAAGTCCGGTGTATGCGCATAACGCGCTTGAGCCATCACAAAGCTTTGTAGAGGGGTTTTTACATCCTTTGCAAGGTCTTGATCATGTATTGGTGATGTTTGCTATCGGGGTATGGGCCTGCGTGTTGTCGGGTAAAATGATTTGGATTTTGCCAATCAGTTGTCTGGTGATGATGGCAGTTGGAGCGGTTTTGAAATTTGCTGGTTTGATATTACTACCTGCCGAGCAAGTAGTGCTGTTGTCGGTGCTGGCTTTGGGTGTTGTTTTAGGATGTAACTGGCATACCAGACTTACGTTGGCGACTGGTCTGGTAGCATTAATTGGATTGTGTCACGGTTATGTTCATGCTGCCCAAATTACTAACGGAGCTAATAAACTGAGTTATGCCTTGGGATTTTTGTTGGCCACTGCCCACTTGCAAGGCTTGGGTAGTGCCACTGTTTTGTTGGGTGAAAAGACCCTTAAAGTCTTTAGAATTGGCCTGGGATTGACATGCACTACTGCATTTGTGGTTTTGTTGGCCGGGTAATATTTTGATTTATCAGGGATTGGATAACCAGATTCAAAAAGGATGGCAAGCCGAGTTGCACCTCGGCTTTGAAAAAAGTCAGCATAAGACCTTGCTGGTCAAGCGTCAGCATAAAGGGCCTTTAACAGTACAGAGTCCGTTTTATCCTGAAGGTGGCGTCTGTCATGTGTATATTTTACATCCGCCTGGCGGCATCGTCGCAGGGGATAATTTAAGCATTTTAATCAATGCCGCAGAACACAGTCATGCTTTGCTTACCACGCCTGCTGCGGGTAAGTTTTATCGCAGTACCGGCAAGTTAGCCATTCAAACGGTATCAATAAAGGTAGCGAAAGATGCGGTCGTGGAATGGCTGCCACAAGAAACCATTATTTATGAAGGTGCCAACTTACAGTCGGTAGTTAAAGTTGACCTTGAAGCGGGCGCACGATTTATCGGGTGGGAAATTTTGTCTTTAGGTCGACCTGCCAGTGGCGAAGGTTTTACAGACGGTTTGGCGGATATGAGTTGGCAAATTTTTTGTGACGAGCGGCCTTTGTTTTTAGAGCGCTTACAAATCGATGCAAAGGCCTTTTCTGCCCGTTGGGGTTTACAAGGTTTTTCGGCTTGCGGAACCTTGTTTGCGAGTCCCGCCACCGCTGAAACTTTAGCGGCGGTTCAAAGCTTAATCGCTGATTCACCTGGACGCGGTGTAACACGTATTGATGATATGCTAGTGTGTAGGGCGGTTGATGACCGTAGCGATCAACTACGCAATTTTTTTGAACAGGTCTGGACGCTGGTGCGACCGGATACTGTCCTGACTAAAGCCTGTGCGCCACGTATATGGGCAACCTGATTGGAACCACGACTGGACTAACTCAATGCAATTAACACCAAGAGAAAAAGATAAACTGCTGCTGTTTACGGCAGGTTTGCTGGCTGAACGTCGCAAAGCCAGAGGTTTGAAACTTAATTATCCCGAAGCCGTGGCCTATATCAGTGCGGCGATTATGGAAGGTGCCCGGGATGGGCGTACTGTCGCCGAGTTAATGGAGTTTGGACGTACGCTACTGTTTCGTGACGATGTGATGGACGGTATTGCGGAAATGTTGCCGGATGTGCAAGTGGAAGCGACTTTTCCTGACGGTACCAAATTGGTCACTGTTCATAATCCCATTGAATAGGGCGCTGCCATGATA
>CAIKYI010000663.1 GCA_903831545.1 uncultured Methylobacter sp.
CACAGAAACCGTTATTGCCGCTAAAGATGGTGATAATAAGCAAATTATTTATGAAACTGCCGATTTGTGGTTTCATTGTATGGTGTTGTTAGCCCATCAGGGACTGGGGCCGGATGATGTTTTGCAGGAACTGCAACGTCGTTTTGGTTTGTCCGGTCTCGAAGAAAAGGCGCAACGGAAGAAATAGCAACCTTGAATATCAAGGTCTTAACAACATTAACCGTCTCTACTGGAGTTTAAAATGGGCCTTAGCGTAACTCATTTATTAGTTGTATTAGCCATTGTCATTGTTGTCTTCGGCACCAAACGCCTTCGTAATATAGGCACTGATCTGGGCGGAGCGATTAAAGGTTTTCGCTCTGCCATTAAAGATGGTGAGGAAAACAAGTCCCCAGAAGATAAGGGTGAAACCATCGAAGGTGAAGTCACTTTCAAAAAAACAGATAAAGATTAACCTATATGTTCGATGTAGGGTTTTCGGAGCTGTGCTTGATCGCTTTGGTCAGTTTATTGGTGATTGGCCCTGAAAGACTGCCCAAAGTTGCCAGGCTTGCAGGATTTTGGTTGGGTAAGACCCGTAGTATGGTGGCCTCTGTCAAGGAAGAAATAAAACTGGAATTGCAAGCCGAAGAATTGCGTCAGATATTTAAAGAGCAGGCCGATCTGCAAGATACTTACCTGAACGAGGGAAAAAACGTAATTGCCGAAGCTCAACAAATATTTGATGAAACTACAGATACGTTAAAAAATACCGTAATCTCACCAAAGATAGATGATTTAGAGCAGCATGAGCCAAAATAATTCTGACGCGACTGGAGAGCAACCCTTTATCAGTCATCTGGTTGAATTGCGTGACCGTTTATTGCGAATGGTGTTATGTGTCTTGGTCATATTTTTGGGGCTAGCCTCCTACGCCAATGAGATTTATACGCTGTTGGCAGGTCCTCTGATGCAGCATTTGCCAAAAAATAGCACCATGATCGCCATTGATGTGGCATCCCCTTTTTTTACTCCCTTCAAGCTAGCGCTTGTTGTTGCAATTTTTATCAGCGTTCCTGTTATTCTTTATCAATTTTGGGCGTTTGTTGCACCAGGACTGTATAAGCGGGAACGACGCATGATTTTGCCGCTGTTGGTTGCCAGCACCCTGCTTTTTTATATGGGTGTAGCGTTTGCGTACTTTGTGGTTTTGCCATTGGTTTTTGGTTTTCTTACCGCAGCTGCGCCGGATGGCGTAGCGGTAATGACCGACATTGCCAAGTATCTTGACTTTGTTTTGGGTTTGTTTTTTGCCTTTGGTGTTTGTTTTGAAGTGCCAATTTTTACCATTGTATTGGTATTGACCGGACTGATAACGCCGGCAGGTCTCGCAGAAAAACGTCCGTATGTTATCGTTGGTGCGTTTATCATAGGCGCAGTGTTAACCCCGCCTGATGCCATTTCGCAAACGCTGTTGGCTGTACCCATGTGGATGCTGTTCGAGCTTGGTTTGTTGTGTTCACGGCTTATTGCGCCCAAGCCTGAGAGCGATTATCCAATAAACGAAGATGATGTTATGAATGTTCGATTGGATAAGATTGAAAGGCACGAACACGATTAATCCACATTACTCCAGAGAGCGGGGATAGTTGAAACTAGCTGAGAGTTTCAATAACAGTCAACCAACTTTCTAAGTAGTTTTGAATCAACCGCGATATTTAAAATCAGTATTCGGAAAATGGCGCATATTTTCGGTAAGGTTCGACTTTTATAAATCTGCTAATG
>CAIKYI010000664.1 GCA_903831545.1 uncultured Methylobacter sp.
ATTGCTTCGCTCCGTGAATGGATGGCCGAAATAGGACAGCGGGCACAGGTTAAGGTTTCCCAATTGGGTAAATGGAAAACCACTGCACAAATGCTTGCGATAGGATTGTTGTTGTATCGTGATGATTTACTGGGAATTCCGATTAATTATTGCGGCTACGGCTTGTTATATATTGCGGCTATATTAACTTTATGGTCGATGATTAATTACTTAAGGGCAGCGCTGGTAGTGCTGACTGCAAAATAGAACTAAGTCTGTCAGTTTTTGATAGGCTACTGGATTTTCACTTACATAATAATACAGCACATTGAATCAGCTGTTAAAGAAGAACATGGATCAGGAAATAGAAGATACTCAAGAAAATTTTGAAGTGAAGGATGAAATATTATTGGCAGCGTTGAAGCTGTTTGCCAAAAAAGGCTATTTCAATACATCGCTTATCGATATAAAGGATGCTGCCGGTATAAAATCCGCAGGTTTAATTCATCAGCAATTTAAAACCAAACAATCAATTGCAGCGCAATTACACGAAAACATTATTGATAGTTTAAGTGTCTCAATTGATGATATAAAGCGTACCAATGAAAAATGCACTGAGCAATTGCGCGGAATCGTTGATTTATTATTCAAGTTAACAGATGAAGCACCCGATGTGATGCGTTTTTTGTTAATGTCGAAAATAAGTGAATTTTTGCCAGAGGCCAAACCGCTACAAGAATCTGCGGCAGTAATGAAAATTCTCAGAATAATTGAGGAAGGTATTGCTGCCGGGGAGATTCGCAATATTTCACCGCAGTTAGGCTATGCCCATTTTTTTGGTATCATTGAAAATACGCTTAGACTGAAATTAACCGGTTTTCTGGACAAAAAAGCAGAAGTATATCAAGCTCAAGCCTGGTTTTCGGCATGGAACGCTATCGCCAAGAAGTAATTTATTGTGGCTGGAGCCGGGTCTGACACTCTATGAATTGCAGTGTCTCTATGGATGTTTCAGAAGCTATTGGAAACTCATCGTTAGCTTATTGGAATTGACATTGCAAAATTGTAGCAATATGGGCATTCTCTTCGAGAGTTTTGTTTCAAAACGTTCAATGAAAATAGTCAAACGATCTGATTTAAAGAGCGAGGGCTTTTTATGATTCCTGCTATTGGGCAGTCTCCTGGAATATCGTTATGGGTGAAGTAATCCAATTTAAACGTCCCAAAGTCTCGGAACGGCATCAAGGGAATACCTTATGCCGAAGCGGCTTTCATAAATGGGAAGTTTTTAAGGAAAAGCAATTTGATGTAAAGCAGGGAAAGTTGATTACTGTTTATCAATGTAAACGGTGTCTGAAGATAAAGTCTAAAGCACTGTAGCTAGCGATTTAGTTGTTAAACGGCTCTCAACAACCCTCTCCAACATCAGCATAGATATCTACACAAGTAAGAATCGACGTCATTCCGGCAGGGATTGCCGGGATGACGAGTTGTGTAGATACCTATGCCAACATCAGCAGGAGAGGGAGATAAGATTTATATCAATTTTATCTGGGCAGATCTGATTTTCCCATTAGAAATTCATCCACAGCTCTGGCTGCCTGCCGTCCTTCACGAATAGCCCAAACGACCAACGATTGACCACGTCTTCCATCACCGGCGGCAAATACCTTATCAACTGAAGTACGGTACTGTTTTTCAGTCGCTTTGATATTGTTACGCTCAAGTTCAACACCCAGTTCCTGTAACAAGCCTTCGTGTACAGGATGAACAAAGCCAGTCGCTATCAGAACAAGGTCAGCGTCCAAAGTGAAAGCGCTGTCCGGTTTTTCAGACATTTTCCATTGACCGCCTTCTTGTTTCCACTCAACCTCTACCGCATTAAGATGGGTTATTTTTCCCTCTTTACCGGTAACGCTTTGAGTATTAACACTCCAGTAACGTTTTTTGATGCCTTCATTATGTGAAGTAGTGGTGCGTAACTTATTAGGCCATTGTGGCCAAGTCAGTAGCTTATTTTCTTTTTCAGGTGGTTCGGGAAGAATTTCAAGTTGAATCACAGAGGCTGCACCTTGACGCAGTGAGGTACCTATGCAATCGGAACCCGTATCACCGCCGCCGATCACAACAACATGTTTGCCGGTTGCGGTAATGGCAACATCTTCACTTATTGTGTCCCCGGCATTGCGTTTATTTTGTTGGCGTAAAAAATCCATGGCAAAATGAACACCATTAAATTCATTACGTCCGGCAACATCCAGATCACGGGGTTTTTCTGAGCCAACTGCTAAAACGACGGCATCGTATTCGGCGAGCAGTTTTTGTGCGGAAATGTCTGTACCGATATGGCTGTTGGGTCTGAAGCTTACGCCTTCGGCCTGCATTTGTGAAATGCGTCGATCGATTAAACTCTTTTCCATCTTGAAGTCAGGAATACCATAACGTAATAAGCCGCCGATACGGTCATTCTTTTCGTAGACGACAACTTCATGTCCGGCACGTGCCAGTTGTTGTGCGCTGGCCAAGCCGGCAGGTCCGGAACCGATGATCGCAACCCGTTTGCCGGTGCGTTGGGCAGCAATTTGTGGTTTAACCCAGCCCATTTCCCAGCCTTTGTCGATAATGGCGCATTCTATCGATTTAATGGTTACTGGCTGGTCTTGCAAATTGAGTGTGCAAGCAGCTTCACAGGGTGCAGGGCAGATGCGTCCGGTAAATTCAGGAAAATTGTTGGTGCTGTGTAAAATATCCAGCGACTTTTGCCAATCACCTTGATACACGCCATCATTCCAGTCCGGAATGATATTGTTGACTGGGCAGCCTTGATGACAAAAGGGAATACCACAGTCCATGCATCTTGAACCCTGTTGCGCGAGTTCGGCATCGTTGGGAGATATGGTAAATTCGCGATAATGCTGGAGACGGTCACTTGGCGCAGCGGTGAGGCGCTCAGTGCGTGGTAGTTCCATAAACCCAGTTGGTTTGCCCATGTTGTGTACCTTCTCTAAAATACGTTTACGCAGTTGCGCTGACTTGTGCTTGCTGAATTTTTTTCAATGCTTCGCGGTAATCAACAGGCATCACTTTAACAAAACGAGGCAAATAGGTTTTCCAGTTTTCTAAAATGTGTTTCGCTCGCTCGCTACCTGTGTAGTGCTTGTGATTTTGAATTAAGCGTTTTAACCGCCGTGCATCATCACGCGTCATGTCAGACATTAGTTCGACTAAACCGTGCATTTCCAGATCGCCGCCTTGGTTTGCAGCAG
>CAIKYI010000665.1 GCA_903831545.1 uncultured Methylobacter sp.
CCGCGCAATATATGACCGGTGAGAAAACCGCAAAAGCCAAGCTGCAATCAGCCAAAGCCCAACTGGATAGCCAATTGTTACGGCAAAAACACACCCGCGTTATTGCCAGTGATGATGGCATTATTACTTCGCGTACCGCGACTCTGGGCGCCGTAGCGACACCCGGTCAGGAATTGTTTAGGTTAATCCGGCAAAACCGCCTGGAATGGCGGGCAGAAGTCACCGCTGCGGAGATGTCTAGGCTTAAAACAGGGGTAGCGGTTACCGTGACTATACCCAACGTAGGACAAGTACAGGGCAAAGTGCGTTTTCTTGCCCCGACCCTGGATCCGCAAAGTCGCAACGGTTTGGTCTATGTCGATCTGCCCAATGCCGCCAGCCACGGTTTACGTGCCGGTATGTTTGCGCAAGGCGAGTTTACGTTAGGCAGCAGCTCTGCCTTGACTATTCCGCAAGATGCCCTGTCGTTGCGCGAAGGTTTCAGCTACGTTTTTCGTTTGGGCCAGCAAGCGCAAGACCAGGCCATTGTCAGTCAGGTCAAGGTGCAATTGGGTCGACGCATGGACGAACATTACGAAATCCTCGCCGGCCTTAAGCCGGAAGATCGTCTTGTTGCCAGCGGCGCGGCATTTTTGACGGATGGTGATAGCGTGAAGGTGGTTGGAAAATGAATATTTCCACCTGGTGCATCCGCAATCCCATTCCAGCCCTAATGCTGTTCCTGCTACTGTGCGTGGGCGGCATGATGAGTTTTAAGGCCATGAAAATCCAAAATTTTCCTGATCTGGATTTGCCGACTGTCATTGTGACCTGTAGCTTGCCCGGCGCGTCGCCAGGGCAATTGGAAACCGACGTAGCGAGAAAAATTGAAAATTCGCTGGCAACGGTACAAGGCTTAAAACACCTCACAACCACCATTAAAGATGGCAGTGTTACGATCACCGCCGAATTCCGCCTGGAAAAACCCGCACAGGAAGCGGTTGACGATGTCCGTTCAGCGGTCAGCAAAGTTCGTTCCGATTTGCCGGGCGACTTACGCGACCCGATTGTAAACAAACTTAATCTAGCCGGCTCACCGATTTTAGCATTCACCGTAGCCTCGGCAGAACGCGATGAAGAAGCTTTGTCCTGGTTTGTCGATGACACTATCACCAAACGACTTTTATCGGTACGCGGTGTCGGCGAGGTAAAACGCGTTGGCGGTGTCAGTCGCGAAATCACGATTGCCCTTGATCCAATCAAACTGCAAGCGCTAGGCGCAACCGCATCGGATCTTTCCCGTCAATTAAGACAAATCCAGCAAGAAAGTTCCGGCGGACGGACCGACTTGGGCGGAGGCGAACAGCCCGTGCGCACCTTGGCCAATGTCAAATCAGTTGAGGAATTGCGCCCCCTCGAAGTATCGCTGTCCGACGGACGGCGCGTTCGCCTCGATCAAGTTGCTACCATCACCGATGGCATTGCCGAACCTCGGGCACTGGCCTTTTTCAATGGCAAACCCGTGGTCGGTTTTGAAGTTACCCGCAGCCGTGGCGAGAGCGAAGTTGAAGTCGGGACTGGCGTGCAAAAAGCGTTGGCGGAATTGCGCCTTGCCAATACTGATGTCGAACTTAACGAAGCCTTTAATTTTGTCGTGCCCGTGCAGGAAGAATTTAACGGCTCTATGACTTTGCTTTACGAAGGTGCGTTGCTGGCGGTATTGGTTGTCTGGTTGTTTTTACGCGATTGGCGGGCTACCTTCATCTCCTCGGTCGCCCTGCCCCTGTCGGCGATTCCCGCGTTTATGGGCATGGATTATTTTGGCTTTTCGCTGAATGTCGTCACCCTGCTGGCCTTGTCCTTAATTATCGGCATTTTGGTCGATGATGCGATTGTTGAAGTCGAAAACATCGTCCGCCATTTACGAATGGGAAAAACCCCCTACCAGGCTGCCATGGAAGCGGCCGATGAGATTGGTATGGCGGTTATAGCAACCACATTTGCTTTGGTGGCGGTGTTTTTGCCTACCGCGTTTATGAGCGGCATTGCCGGACGCTTTTTCAAGCAATTCGGCTGGACAGCTTCCTTGGCAATTATGGCTTCTTTAGTTGTGGCAAGGATGCTGACCCCGATGATGTCAGCCTATTTACTGAAAAACACCGGACACAAAGTACAGGCCGATAGCCCGATTATGCAGCATTACCTTACGATGGCCGCTTGGTGCTTGCGACATAGACTGCTCACTATTGGTGCGGCGGTGGCATTTTTTGTCGGTTCTTTGTTTTTGATTCCATTGTTGCCCAAGGGCTTCGTCCCGCCGGATGACAATCCGCAAAGCCAGGTCTTTGTCGAATTGCCGCCCGG
>CAIKYI010000666.1 GCA_903831545.1 uncultured Methylobacter sp.
CTAAGTAATATTTCTGCACCTCATAACTATAAAAAATGCTCAGACATTTACTAAATTTGCTGTTGTTCGTACTGCCACCATCACGGTGTTTTTTGTTTAAACAGCTTTGCCTTAAATTAAGTCATGTTGAGATTGGTGAAAATGTTTCAATGTGTGGTCGTGGCTGGATATATGGTCGAGGTCGGCTTCGTATAGGAAATGATACCTGGTTAAGTCCGGGTGTGATTTTTCACACACACTTGGATGCCTCAATAATTATTGGATCCAACTGTGATATTGGTCCGTCTGTTGAATTTATTACAGGGGGGCATATTATTGGATCGGTATCTCGTCGCGCAGGCACTGGAACCGCAAAAAGCATAGTGATTAACGATGGCTGTTGGATTGGTGCTGGCTCCCGAATATTGGGCGGGGTAAATATCGGAACTGGATCTGTCGTCGCTGCCGGTTCGGTTGTAACGCGTGATGTGCCTGCAAACGTACTCGTGGCTGGCGTACCTGCCATTTTTAAAAAACAGCTCACTTAAATAATGCGTAACCTTTTTTTTATTTGCAATGCCCTTGATGATCTCACTCGTAGTGAAAGAGGTATTGTAACGGATAGCCCCGCTGCATCCCGTAAAGTCTTTGGCTTATCCAAAGCTATGCGTGAGGCAGGTGTACGTGTATTAGTGGTTAGTCTGGGGCGAGGTAGGCAAGATGGATCAGGCAGATATTATCGCTGTAAAGTACGTCGTATAAATGGGGTTCCTGTTGTTTATTTACCCTTTTTTCACTTCCCGATTCTTTCAGAGGTACTGACATTATTTTCTTCAGTTCCTATCCTCTGGCGTTTACATAGAAAAAAAACGAAGCAAACAATTCTTTTTTATAATCGCATGCCTGCGTACTTTCCCCTTCTGATTTTTGCAAAAATTTTTCAGATTGATACAACATTGGATTTAGAAGATGGTGCGATTGATTTAAATTATCGGTCTTTATCAGGTTTAAAGTCACGTATTTTAAGCCGGCTCTTCGATTCATTATGCTCGGGAGGCGCACTGCTTGCCTGTCAGGCACTAAAAGATGCAACAAAATTGCGACCCACGCAATGCTGTTACGGAACGTCAGATATATTACCTGCAAAGGTAAACTGGGATTTATCATCCATCAACGTTCTTCTTGGTGGTACGGTTTCATTCGACACCGGCGCACCGTTACTTATTGAAGCAATCAGACTGTTGCGTCAGGAATCTCCATCCTGGGCAAAAAATATAAGCTTTACTATTACCGGCAAGGGCGATTGTCTTGAGCAATTTCAAACCTTGGCAAAGGCTGCTGTAAACCCTGAAATCATTGTACATGGTCGCACAACAGACGAAGAATATCGGCAGATACTTGCGAATACTCATGTTGGCCTTGCTCTTAAGCCGAATTCAGGCGCACTTGCACATACAACGTTCCCATCGAAAGTGATTGAATTCGCTAGTCACGGTATTCTTGTGGTCACGACGGACATTAGCGATGTTCGAAAAGTGCTCGCTGATAGCGCTATCTATTTGGAGGCTGATAATCCCAATCTGTTGATTGAGAAGCTACGTTGGATTGTACTGCACCGTGGCGCAGCAAAAACTTTGTCATTAAAGGGTATACAATCGGTATCAGTAGTATGTGCACCGGAAAAGGTAGGTCAAATGTTAAGTGATTTTCTATTTAAGTCTTCTGGTGAGGAAGGACAGTGAAATTGGTAAGTTGGCATCCTGTATTAACGGATCATCAGTCCTATACCTTGGAAGCACTACAGCAAGCGGCAAATTGTGATTTAACCGTTTATGTCGCCAAGGCTGAACACCCCTCACGACAAGTACAAGGGTGGGTGAACCGTCATGCCCCATCCCTTTCTCCAGAGCTCATTCCTAAAAAAGGCTGGCTTAAGCATAACTTTCAGCAACTTCGCGAGCATCAAGATGCTGTTCATCTTTTTAGCAGTCCATTTGAACAACCAAAGTTAATTGTTACCTTACTGCTGGCAATAGCGATGGGCTTGAGAGTATTTTTAATCTCGGAGCCTTATTCACCTATTTCTGCGGGTTATCTTCACGATAGCAATAAACTCATAAATTGGGCTAAAGCCGCCTTAC
>CAIKYI010000667.1 GCA_903831545.1 uncultured Methylobacter sp.
CTTTATGATTAAGTTGCTCAAACTTATGTTACATAAAGAAGGGTCCGATTTATTCATTACTGCCGGTTTTCCGCCTGCCATAAAAGTTAAAGGCAAGATGTCGCCTATTTCACAACAGGCCTTATCGGCTAATGATGCCAAGGCGCTTACTCAGTGCATAATGAATGATAAGCAGCTTAAGGAGTTTGAAGAAACGAATGAATGTAATTTTGCTATTGCGCCGGCCGGGCTATCAAGATTTCGCGTTAATGCTTATGTTCAGCAAGGATGCCAGGGTTTGGTTATCAGGGTTATTGCTGCAGAAATACCCAATTTCGACAAGTTGGGTTTACCGCCTGTTTTAAAAGAAGTAATGATGTCCAAAAGTGGACTGATCATTATGGTCGGTGCTACAGGTTCGGGTAAATCAACTTCTATGGCGGCAATGATCGATCATCGCAATGCCAATAGTTATGGCCATATAATTACCCTTGAAGATCCCATTGAATATGTACATGTCCATAAAAATTGCGTGGTCATGCAAAGAGAAGTTGGCGTCGACACCAAGACCTGGGAGGCGGGGTTGCACAATACTTTACGTCAGGCTCCCGATGTCATTGTGTTAGGAGAGATTCGCAGTCCCGAGATTATGAATTATGGGCTGGAGTTTTCTCAAACCGGACATTTGGCGATGGCTACCTTGCATGCCAACAATGCCAATCAAGCCATCGACAGAATTTTGGGGTTCTTTCCCATGGAGGCCCAGACAAAATTGATGCAGGACATTTCGGTGAATTTACGCGCCATTATTTCCCAGCGCCTGGTTAGAACAGTTGATGGGGGGCGTTGTGCGGCCATTGAGATTTTATTAAATACGCCCTTGATTTCAGATTATATCGCCAAAGGAGAAGCTTCAAGTATCAAACCGTTGATGGCCAAGTCGCGTGAATTAGGCATGCAAACCTTTGATCAGGCTTTGTTGGATCTTTATAAGGCGGGAAAAATTGATTATGAAGAAGCTTTAAGAAATGCCGACTCTCAAAACGAGTTGCGCTTACAAATAAAACTAAGCTCTGGTGAAGATCGTTCTCAGGGCGGATTATCATTGCAAGCCAAGGATGACGGCGAGGATGAAATCAATAACAGCCCGACATGATTAGTGTGGTTGATTTTCGCACTTTTTAATCTATCTCTTCCTATCACGAAAAATCAGATACTGAAATGACCCTGACACCTTATTTAAAGTTAATGCAGGAAAAAAATGCGGATAGCTTATGTTTAAAACCTGGAGCACCAGCTGTTTTGGGTGTGTCCGGCGGGGAATATCCCTTGGGTAAAAATGAGCTTACGCCAAATATCATAAAAGAAATTGCCTTTAATCTTATTAACGACAGCCAGAAGAAAGAATTAATCCGGGAAAAATTTCTGGAGTTTCGGTGTGTGGCGCCCGATGGACAAAAATTCAAGGTTAACGCCAAGGTTGAAGATAATGGTTTGGTATTGATGGTTGTTCCTGATATGGGACAAGTCACAGTCGAAGATGAAGAGGTTGAAATCATCAGTTATAAGGTTCTTGGCGCAATGCCGGAGGATGATTTAAATATTTTTCCGTATCTGCAAAAAATGATTGAATTAAATGCCTCGGATTTGTTTTTAACGGTTGGTTCTCCGGTTAAAGCCAAGATTTATGGACAGGCCGTGGCTCTGGATGATTTTTTGCTGACGCCTGAGTTGACCCAGTCGGGGGTTTTCGGGATTATGACTCAGGAACAAATTAACGAATTTCTGGCGACCAAAGATCTGGATTTTGCTATCAGTATGCCGGATAGAAGTGCGCGCTTTCGTGCCAATGCCTTTTATCAACGTAAAACAGTGGGTTTGGTTTTACGGCAAATTTCTTCGGTCATTCCTACGGCCAAAGATTTGGGAACTCCGGATATTTTACTGGAGTTAATTATGGCAAAGCGGGGGCTGATATTAATGGTCGGCGGAACAGGCGCCGGTAAATCGACCACGCTGGCGGCCATGATCAATCATCGTAACAGCCATTCGGCGGGTCATATTTTAACCATTGAAGATCCGGTTGAATTCTCGCATCCAAACCTGAAATCAATAGTTAATCAGCGTGAGGTCGGGGTAGATACAAATTCTTATGCCCGAGCGTTAAAAGCCTGTTTGCGGGAAGCGCCGGATGTCATTTTAATCGGCGAGATTCGGGATCGGGAAACTATGTCAGCCGCCCTGGAATTGGCCAACACCGGTCACTTATGTATTTCCACGATGCATGCCAATAACGCCAACCAAGCCATGGAACGGGTGGTCAACATGTTCCCCCATGAAAATCATGCGCAATTGTTTATGGATCTTTCCATCAATTTAACCGGGGTTATTTCTCAGCGGTTAATTCCTGATTTGGCGGGAAAACGATGCGCCGCTATTGAGGTGATGATTAACACGCCTCATATAGCGAGTCTGATTTTAAAAGGGGAGTTAAATGAAATCAAATCGGCCATGTCTTCAAGCGGCAGCAAAGGTATGAAGACCTTTGATGATGCCCTGTATGAATTGTACAAGTCCGGGAAAATCAGTCTGATGGAAGCATTAAGAAATGCTGATTCCAGTAATGATCTTGAAGCTCGAATTAATTTTGGGTAAAAAAACGAAAGGTGAGTTCGTCGCCACAGGGCACTAAGTTTCAATTGCTTTTACTTAAGTGTCTTGGTGGTGAATTAAGGTATTGTTGCCGGGCTTCGAGCGATTGAAAGCCATCGTGGTGAATAAGCCGGTATAATGAACCACAATTTTAAATTTTTTTTAAGCAATATGAGTAAACAAAGAAAAGCAGTGGCCTTGATTTCCGGTGGTCTTGATTCGATGCTGGCCGCAAAAACCATTATGGAACAGGGTGTTCATGTCGAAGGCATTAACTTCTTTACCGGTTTTTGTGTTGAAGGTCACACGCATGCCATCAGAGCTAACAACAAGGCCAAGCCCAAACGTAATAATTCTTTATGGGTTGCCGAACAGTTAGGCATGAAACTGCACATTGTTGATGTCATTGAAGAATATAAAAACGTCCTGATTAATCCCAAACACGGCTACGGCGCACACATGAATCCTTGTCTGGATTGCAAGATTTTCATGGTGAGCAAGGCCAAGCAGTGGATAGCTGAAAATGATTTCGACTTTATCATCACC
>CAIKYI010000668.1 GCA_903831545.1 uncultured Methylobacter sp.
GCCCTTGTGAGAAAAATGATTAATAAAAGCGTGTTATTAACAGTGCTGACCCTAAGCACCGCCACAGTGCTGGCAGAAGAGAATACGGCCCTGGATTGTGTAATTGAGCCTCATGAGCTGGTTGAAATCAGTAGTCCTGTTCCCGGTATTCTTGACGTCTTTAACGTAGAACGCGGCGATACGGTTAAAAAAGGCCAGGTGGTGGCCAAGTTAAAATCTGGTATTGAAGAAGTCAGTGTGCGTCTGGCCAAGGTACGTGCCGACATGGATGCCGATATTTACGCACGGAAAGCCGAGTTTGAACTCAAAAAGCGCTCTTCTGAACAGTTGGAAACCTTGTTCAATAAAAAACTGGCCTCGCTGCATGATCATGATGACGCGAAAACCCTGAGTTTGATCGCCGATTTTGAACATAAAAAAGCCATCGAGTTACGGCATGTCGCGCAACTGGAACTGGAACATGCCCAGGAAGTGCTTAATCAGCGGTATCTAAAAAGCACCGTGGATGGTGTGGTGGTTGAACGCATGAAGTCGCCGGGTGAATATGTGGCCGATCAGCCGGTGTTGAAGATTGCGCAAATTGATCCGCTAAATGTCGAAGTGATCGCGCCAATCGACTTATTGGGCAGTGTTTTTGTCGGTATGGATCTGGAAGTTAGAGCCGAACAGCCGGTGGGTGAGATTTTTATGGCGACAGTGGTTGTTGTCGATCCGGTTATCCATGCCTCTAGCGGCACTTTTGGCATCCGCTTGAATCTGCCCAATCCGGCTCATAAAATTTCAGCGGGACTGCGTTGTAAGGTCAGTTTTAACAAGAACAAGAAAGTACTCACTAAATAATACTGGCGCTTAAAGTTTTGGTTGTGGGGCGACTTCAGACGTCACTGTGGAGTGCAAGAACTTTAGCTATTGCCTGTAAAATGCACTCCAGCCAAATTGCGACGCTTAACCTTAACTGCGGGGCTGTCCCACTAATAAACGGTTAATCTGCTCAAGATCGTTTTGGGTAAGATTGCTGGACGCTTGTTTTAGCTTGATAGAGTTAATCAAATAATCATAACGGCCCCGATACAAGTCGCGTTTTGACCGAAATAACTTTTTTTGTTCCGTCAATACGTCAACCATGGTTCTTGTGCCCACCTGGAAACCGACTTCACTGGCTTCCAATGAACTCTCTCTTGATTTAACCGCAGTTTTTAGCGCTTCAACACGGCCAATGCTGGAGATGACACCATTAAAGGCATCTTCGGTCTGACGATTGACGGCGCGTTTGGTGGCGATTAAGTTCTCTTTGGCCGCTTCGTATTGGAAGCTGGCCTGACGGGTTCTGGAATTGACCGCACCGCCTTCAAACAAAGGAATGTTCAATTGCAAGCCTACGCTTTGCGCATCCCCACGAAAACCGGAGGTGCTATTAACATCGGAAGTCATGGAAGAGGCCACCAAATCCAGCTGGGGCAAGTGTCCCGCTTGTTGCACCGCTATGGATTTGCGCGAAAATTCAGCCTTGTTAAAGGCCGAAATGACACTGAAATTACTGACTTCAGCTGAATCCTGCCAGGCTTTAATATTCGACGGTTCAGGTTTAAGTAAAGGCAGTGTTGTACCCAGGCTATTTAGCTGAACCTCATTTTCGCCGATGATTTCCCTTAAGGCGGCTGTTTTGTTTTTAAGATCATGTGCCGCGTCTATTTCGTTGGCGACGGCTTCATCGAAACCGGCCTGGGCTTCATAAACATCGGTGATGGCAATACGACCCACTTCAAAGCGTTGTTTGGCCTGCTCCAGTTGTCGGGTTATCGCCTGTTTTTCAACTGAAAAGAGTTCTACGGTATCTTGTGCAGCCAAGATATTGAAATAGGCTTCGGTGGTTTTAACCATTAATTTTTGCAGCTCCGCCTGATAATCGGCTGCTGCCTGGGCAATCTGGTTGTCGGATTGACTTAACTGCACCCAGTAATCCCAGTGCATAAGCGGTTGGTTTAACTTCAAATTTATTGAGTTACTCCAGTATTCCTGGTTTGGCCCCCGATAGTCACGTCCAGCTTTGCCGTTATGTAACCAATCGCGACTGCTAAGTCCGGTTGCGGAAACATTGGGCAGGAGTCGCGCAATACCTTGGGGTCTGTATTCCGCGATGGCTGATTGATTGGCTTCGGCCTGTTTTATGCCCGGATCATTTTGCAAGGCAAGTTCATAGGTTGCAGTCAAATCCTGGGCATTCACAGGTGAAATAAGGGTAATAGCCATCAAGGCAATGCGACATGGTTTAATAATCATAAGTTCTCATAGTTTGCACTGAGCCAGGCGATAGGTTTTACAGGCTATAAAGGTTTGTGCAATCGGGGTAATCAGGTTTAGCCAAAGTGTAGTCAAGTTTCAGGAAATGAAATTAAGGATCAAGGCCATGAGTATTAAGGTCAGTGCCGTTATGAAGTTAAAAACGCCTGGAGCTATGATAAGTCCATCTTAAGTGTTGAGTAATTTTTTTAGGTTTAAAGTTACAAATATACAATAACAGACGTAGTTATTTAGTCACGATATGAATTGTTTCAAATTGTTACAAAAGTGATATGTCCGGTTTTTGGTTGACCCTTTCGCAGCGCTGCCTTCAACAAAGGGTTACAACTAAAGGATTAATGCCAAACAGTATTTTATGGTTTTTGCGTTGTATTGGTAGATGACTTGATATTTTTTAGGAAGCTTCAGTTTCTTCATTAATTGAGTTATTCTTTGCAGTCTCTTCTATTCAATTACAATCGGTATTGCCCCATCAAATGACCCTGCAAGCTAAAGTTTTAATTGTAGACGATGACTATCGCTTGCGAGCTCTTTTAAAAAGCTTTTTAACTGATGAAGGATTTTTGGTTGCTTGTGTGGCATCTGCCGAGCAGATGACAGAAAATCTCAAACGCTCTTATTATGATTTAATGGTGCTGGATTGGATGCTGCCCGGTGAAGATGGTTTGTCAGTGTGCAGTCGTTTGGCGGTCGAAGAAAACAATTCTCCTCCTATCATCATGTTAACGGCGAATGCCAGTGAAGATCATTGTATTGCCTGTTTGAAATGTGGTGCTGATGATTATCTTGCCAAGCCGTTTAATCCAGATGTGTTGGTAGCACGCATTCATGCAGTTTTGCGTCGCAGTCCTCGCGTGGTTGAAAGTTTCGCCGAAAATAAACCGTCATTATTTGATTTTGGTCCTTTTGTGTTGGATTTTACCCAGCATTGTTTGTCCCACAAAGGCAGCAAGCTTGACATTAGTTCGGGGGAGTTTGGTTTTCTTAAGATTCTGGCAGAAAGTGTCGGAAAACCGGTGTCGCGTGAACAACTTGGTTTGTTGATTAAAGGCCGGAACTATAAACCTGAAGATCGTTTTGTTGATGTGCAGATTTATCGTTTACGCCGTTTGTTGGAAATAGATCCTGTAAATCCGGTTTACTTGAAAACGGTTAGGGGTGTTGGCTACGTGCTGATTCAGCATCCTGTCAATGAATAAAGTATGCAATCTCTTATGAACAGTAAATTGCCATGAAGTACTTGCCCAAATCCCTGTTTGGACGTTTGCTCCTGCTAATAATTTCTTTTATGCTGGTTAATTTTTTCTTGCTGCGTGTTTTGTTTGTATTTTTAGTCGTAGAACCCGGTGGTCAACAGTTTGCTTATATCGGCGAAACACTGGCAACATTTGTTAAAGAAATTGAGGCACGAGGCAACAACGAATCCAGGCGTGAGTTTGGTGAGGATTTACAACAACGTACTGGTGCGATTTTGCTGTGGAATGTTGATCAGCAGTGGGATAAACC
>CAIKYI010000669.1 GCA_903831545.1 uncultured Methylobacter sp.
AAGTATGGAACTCGTTTGCCAACTCGCGTAGATATTGAATCAGTTGATGCGGTTCATACTGTAAAGCTGCACGTTCCAGCATTTCTGGGTAACGCGTCAAGGTGCCCAGCAGATTGGTTTCGTGTTCTTCGATTAACAGCGTCAGGTTTTCCATTCCAAGATGTAAATTCCGTTCCAGACCCTTTTCATCCAACTGACGTAATACGCTGCAGACTCTGGCGTAAGCATACTGCACATAAAATACCGGGTTTTCGTTGGATTTGGAGGTGGCAAGTTTCAGGTCAAAATCCATGTGTTGCTCTGACCTGCGCATGACATAAAAGAAACGCGCGGCATCCTTGCCAACTTCATTGCGCAACTGTCTCAGGGTAACAAATTCGCCGGAACGGGTCGACATTTGTACTTTTTCTTCGCCGCGAAACAGTGAGGCAAACTGCACCAGTAGCACTTTTAACTTGGATTCATCGGCGCCCAACGCAGTCATGGCCGCTCTGACCCTGGGAATATAACCGTGGTGATCCGCGCCCCAAATGTCGATAATCTGATCAAAACCGCGATCCAGTTTATTCATGTGATAAGCAATATCCGACGCAAAATAGGTAGACTGGCCATTCTCACGCACCACTACCCGATCTTTTTCGTCGCCCAATTTTGCGCAGGCAAACCAGGTTGCGCCATCTTGCTCATAAAGATGGCCTGCCTCACGTAAGCGATTCAAGGCTTTTTCTACCGAACCGTCATCCATTAACTGACGCTCTGAAAACCATTCCTGATAGGAGACGCCAAATTCTCCTAAATCGATCTTGATATCTTCCAGAATGGTGTTTAAACCCATTTGGAAAAAGTCCTGATATAAGGACGCACCCAGCAATGTTTTGGCGCGGGCTATCAGGGCATCAATATGCGTTTCTTTATCTCCGCCTTCGGTTTCATCGGGCGGAATGTCTTCTAACACCAACTCTACAGGTCGACGATATTCATTATTTGCATTTTTATGTATATCAGAGGCAATCTCGCGGACATAATCGCCTTTATATCCATTGCAGGGAAAGCGTAGAACTTCACCACAATCTTCAAGGTATCTCAGCCAGATACTGGTGGCGAGGATATCCATCTGTCGGCCTGCATCATTTACATAATATTCTCTATGCACGTCAAAGCCGACGGCTTGCAATAAATCGGCAACCGCAGAACCGTAGGCGGCGCCTCGGCCATGACCGACATGCAACGGCCCGGTAGGATTGGCGGAAACAAATTCCACCTGAACTTTTTTACCGGCGCCGACCTTGCTCAAGCCAAAGTCTCGCCCCAGGTCGTGAATCTGATTAATAATTTTGAATTGGGCGGCAGGATCAATAAAGAAATTAATAAAACCGGGACCGGCCAGCTCAGTTTTAATAATTGCAGGATCTTGAGGCAAAGCGGCAATCAGCTTTTCTGCCAGCTGGCGCGGGTTTGAATTTGCCGGTTTTGCCAGCATCAAAGCCAGATTTGATGCGAAGTCGCCATGCTGTGCATCGCGGGTACGCTCAATGCTAATATTCGGGGTAATTTCCTGAGCGAGAATACCGTCTGCTTTAAGAGTTTCGACGGCTTGCAGGATAAGTTCCTCTATCTTTTTTTTCATTGCTTCACTGCGTTAGGTTGGATCAACTAAATAGCCGTGCATTATCCATTAAAATCATTCTATTATCCATTCAAACAACATCAAGTTAACAGTTCTGCCAGTTAATGAAATTGAATTAGCGGGATAGTATGGACTTAGCGCCCCTCTTTGAAAAAAACGGGTAAGGGACAATTTTATTAGATTAATCTCTGGCCGCGCCTCGCTTGTTATAGGTGACCTACCAGGTGTGAGAGGCGGGCCAAAAGTTGTAACCTCTTGGCGATGTCCACCGGACGGATTTAATCTGATTGTTAAAAACCTGGCCTGCACTTTTAAATCCGTGACTATCGGCTTAAGTCATAACATCGGCGCGCCATTGTTCTCGATAATGAATAGTTACCCAATAAGGTTTATCGAAAACTCCGCAACAGAGTATTTATTATTCGCCTGCCAAAGCCGCCAAGAACTCGGCAACAGATTGAGGACGATTTTGAGGGTGTAATGCCATCGCCCAATCGATAGCTTTTAACAGATATTCAGGATATTTTCGTTTAAACGCCTTGACTGCAGGAACCAAAGTATCCTGTTTTACTCTGTCCTGCGCCGGAACGGGTGGTTTATTTTCCATACAGGTACGCATACTGGCTCCCACGGCATAAATATCTGTCCATGGGCCAAGCTGGGCACTTAAATTATGCTGCTCTATCGGCGAATAGCCTTTAGTCAGAATCTTGCTTTGTTTGCCAAGATGCGATTTTGGAAAACTCTGAATAGCGCCAAAATCCAGCAACAATGCGTCATTGCCAGGCCGAACCAGAATATTGGAGGGCTTGATATCAAGATGAACAAACTGTTGACTATGAATATGCCCAAGTCCTGCCAGCAAAGATTTAAACAATGTCAACAACAACTCTTCTGATACAGGCAGTATTTTATCGCTTAACAGTTTGTTTAAAGTAACGCCATAGTCATACGTCATTACCATGTAAACCGTAGAATTTGCTTTAAAAAAACCGATAACCTCGACAATATTGGGATGTTTTAACTTTGATAAAACCTTGGCTTCCTCAAAAAAAAGCACTCTCCCTCGCTTGAAAAAAGCCTCCGCTTCTTCACTGTTCGCCACGACCTGATTGTTCCAGGTTCGGTGGGCAAACTTTCTGGGCAGATATTCCTTAATCGCAACCTGAATCTGATCCGCTCTTTGCCTGGCCAGATACACCGAACTAAAGCCACCGTGCGCCAATTCCCGCTCAATGACATACTGGTCTATAATGGTGCCGGTTTGCAGGTAGTTCCATTGTTTGGGATAAGTCTGCGGATCGTAGTATTCAGGCATTGTCTTGTATGTTTGTACTAAAACCCGTCAATTATAGGTTAAAGGTGAAAAATGATTAAAAGCATGACCGCATTTGCCGGCAATGAGATAGAAATAGGCGACTTAACCTTAAGCTGTGAATTGCGCTCAGTCAATCATCGTTACTGCGATATTAGCTTAAGATTGCCGGATCGTCTTCGTTTTGTTGAAGCCGAACTGCGCACAGCCATAGCCGCCAAAATCAATCGAGGCAAGATTGACCTTTCATTGAGTTATAAAAAACAGGCTAAAAGCGGCCCCAATTTCAGCATTAATATGGATGCGGTAGCCTCATTACTTGACACCGCCAATACCATCGAACAGCAAATGCAAGGCTGCCTGTCCTTTTCGGCGCTTGATGTACTGGCGTTTCCAGGCATACAGCAGGAACCGGATATTGACAAAGCCGAACTCACTAAAGGCATAATTACCCTGGCCAATCAAACATTGACGCAACTGCTGGAAGCCCGGGAAAGAGAAGGCACTCAACTTAAGCTGTTGATCGAAGAGCGTTGTGCAAAAATGCTGGGCTTTGTCGTTTTAGCCGGCAAGCGCATGCCGGAAGTGCTGCTATTAATTCGAAACAAACTGACAGAACGTATTACCGAGCTGGTTGCGCAACCCGACTTTGACCGTCTGGAACAGGAACTGGTTCTTCTGACTCAAAAGCTGGACATAACCGAAGAACTCGACAGACTGGAAACCCATATCACTGAAGTATTGCGGGTTCTTAAACAAAAAGAACCGGTTGGCAGGCGTCTGGATTTTTTAATGCAGGAATTAAACCGCGAAGCCAATACCCTGGGTTCTAAATCAACTGATAAGGAAATGACCCAAATAGCCATCGAGCTTAAAGTGCTAATCGAGCAAATACGCGAACAAATACAAAATATAGAGTAATGTTTTTTGCTCTTAATTTGTTAATGTTAATGTTAAGCACCTGATATTTTTGCTAAACTGCAGGTGAATAACATAAGTAAACAGGAAATGCCACAATGACTTCAGCCAACAATATTTCCCGCTTTTCTCGTAGTTTATGGCTGACTGTGGGTGGTTTTGTGGTGTTTTCTGTTTTCTTTGTCATTTATGTGGATTCTGAAAAAAAGATTGATCGCGCCAATAACATACGCTTTCAGTCAAACCTGTTGATTGATGAGCTACGGCACACCTCTGATGAACTTACCGATATGGCGCGCAGCTATGTGATCACCGGCAACCCTCTTTTTAAACAACATTTTCAGGAAATCCTCGACATTCGCGACGGCAAGAAATCTCGTCCTGTCAATTACAATTATGTTTACTGGAACCTGGTGCTCGCTGAAGACCAGCGCCCCCAGCCCGATAGCTGGCAGAAGATTGCGTTGCTGGATCTTATTCGACAAGCCGGATTTACCGAACCTGAGCTTTCCAATCTAACACAAGCCAAAGCCAATTCAGATGCGCTTACCCTGATCGAATACGCCGCGATGGACCTGGTCGAATCTACGGCTATTCCTACCGAAGCCATCCGCCTGAAAGCCAGCCAAATACTCACCGATTCCCGCTATAATCAAGAGAAAGCAGCCATCATGCAACCCATCATCCAGAGCTATCAAATGATGGGGGACCGAACCCTGGAAGCTGTCCACTCCGCTGAAAAAACGGCCAGACTTTTGCGCATAGTGTTTGTCTTATCCGGCTTTTTACTATTATCGTTACTTTGGCGCGCCTACCGGATCTTACATGTCACACTGGGGGCTTCTGTAGACGAATTACAGCACTGTATAGTTGGCCTGGGTCATGGCGACTTTTCTTCCGTCATTCCGGTTACCCCGGGGTTGGAAAATAGCGTTTTAGGCTGGCTGTCAGAAACACAAAGCAGTCTTGCCAAGAGTGATGCCCTGCGAATAGCTGCTGAAACTAAAAATCTTCGTGTTACCCGACTTTACGCAGCCTTGAGCCAGTGTAATCAAGCCATCGTGCGAAGTAACAATGAAGCCGAACTGTTTTCACATATTTGCCATGATGCGGTCACTTTTGGCGGAATGAAAATGGCCTGGATAGGCTTGCTGGATGGCGACAGCAAAAAGCTTAAGCCGGTTTCAGCTTACGGCAGCGGCACCGAATATCTTGAAGGGCTTGTAATATCCAGTGATAAACATGAAACCTCTGGCCAAGGACCAACCGGAAAAGCATTGCGTGAAAATCATCCTTTTTGGTGCCAGGATTTTCAGCATGACCCGGTCACCGCCCCCTGGCACGAGCGAGGAAAAGCCTTTGGCTGGGCCGCTTCAGCCGCACTACCTTTAGCTAGAAACGATGTGGTGGTGGGCGTTCTTACCTTATATTCTTCGGAGGTTAACGCCTTTGATCATGCTATTCGTAACCTTCTGATTGAAATGGTTATGGACATTAACTACGCACTAAATAACTTCGAAAGTGAAGCGCAGCGCAGGCACGCTGAAAACTTACTCGAAGAATCCCACAAGCTACTCAAGACTATCATCGATATAGCGCCTATGCGTATCTTTTGGAAAGATCAGAACTTGTGCTATCTGGGCTGTAACCCCGCCTTTGCCGAGGATGCCGGAGTGCCTGATTCTCAAACTGTGATTGGTAAAAATGACTTCCAGTTAGCGTGGAAAGATCAGGCAAAACTTTATCAGGCCGATGATAAACAGGTCATGGATTCCGGCGTGGCCAAGCTTTTCTTTGAAGAGATCCAGTCTAAGGCTGATGGCACTTCCATTTGGCTTCGGACCTCTAAAGTACCTCTACGTAATCAGGCCAACGAAACTATCGGTTTATTGGGACTTTATGAAGATATAACCGAACATAAACTCGCTGAAGAGCGTATTCATTATTTGGCAAATTTTGACCCGCTGACTGGCTTGCCTAACCGCTCTCAACTTAACGATCACCTAAATTATGCCCTCAGTTTAGCCAAACGTAGTAACGGACACCTGGCATTGATGTTCCTTGATCTTGATCATTTTAAGGATATCAATGACACACTCGGCCATAGTGTCGGCGATATTGTATTGATTGAATTGGCCAAACGCTTGCGTTTTGGTTTACGTGACGAAGACACTGTGACCCGCCTGGGCGGGGATGAATTTATTTTGTTATTGCCCGGCGTTAATGCCCTTGGAGCAGTCAATGTGGCCGAGAAGCTCTTGGCTGAAATTGCAAAAAGCTACCAGATTGAACATTATGATTTAACCCTGACCGCATCTATCGGCATTGCTCTTTATCCTGAAGATGGCGAGGATCTGGAAACTCTATCCAAGAGCGCCGATACGGCCATGTATCGAGCCAAACAGGAAGGCCGTCAATGCTATCGATTCTTTACCCCGGAAATGCAAGCACAGTCAGAGCGTAATCTGCAATTGGTAAATGCATTACGTCACGCACTTGATCATCAGCAATTATATTTACATTATCAGCCTCAAGTATCCCTGCAAGACAGTCGCATCATTGGTGCCGAGGCTTTGCTGCGCTGGCAACATCCTGAACTCGGAGCGGTGTCACCGGCAGAATTTATACCCATTGCGGAATCCAGCGGACTTATCCTGCCGATTGGCGAATGGGTTTTAAGGCATGCGGTGCGCCAGGCGAAAGCCTGGATTGATCAGGATTTTGCTCCAATGCTGATGGCCGTAAATCTGTCAGCCGTGCAGTTTCGTCATCCTGACCTGCCCGAATTAATCACACGAATACTCAGAGAAGAAGGTTTACCTCCCGAGTATCTGGAGTTGGAATTGACCGAAGGTGAGGCGATGCACAACCCGGAAGCCGCAATTGCGTTGATGAATAGACTTCACGACCGGGGCATACGCATGTCGATCGATGATTTTGGTACCGGCTATTCCTCTCTAAGTTATCTGAAAAAATTCAAGATCTATAAACTCAAGATCGATCAATCTTTTGTGCGTGACATCATTTCCAATCCTGAAGATAGGGCAATTGTCAGCGCCATTATCAGCATGTCCAAGAGCCTTGGTCTTCAAACTATTGCGGAAGGAGTAGAAACCTTGCCGCAACAGACTTTCCTTCGCGAACAAGGTTGTGATGAAATCCAGGGGTACCTGTTCAGCAAGCCAGTAGCCATTGAACAATTTGATCTGCTGCTCAGACAATCTGCTGACTGAGCGATCAGTTATTCAGGTAAACTTTTTCAACGCTGCCATGACACACTCTTGTCATACATTCAGACGTCCTGGTTTCGCATAGCTCATCTTTTGTTTCTTTATTATGCCTTGCTATATCAGATGCCCACCATTCCTTATTGGTTTCCAGAAAAGTGTCAG
>CAIKYI010000670.1 GCA_903831545.1 uncultured Methylobacter sp.
GAAATCCATACCGCGTTTCGTGGTTACCCGGATGAGCCGCGTACTATTTTATTGCAAGAGATCGGCGATCTTAAAAACCAGCAAATCTTACGCTGGGTTTTTACCGACCCTGACAAGCTTAAGCCACTCAAATCGAATGCCGCCATTACCAGTGAGGCGGCCGGGCAATTTGCCCTGATTGCCAAAGCCATGCGTGAACGCAGCATCGAACCGCAACAAGTGGCGCATTTTTTAACGCAATGCATCTTCTGTATGTTTGCCGAAGACGAAGGCTTGCTGCACCGTAGCCCTACCGATGACGGAAAAATTTTTACCGCATTGCTTAAAGCGGCTCATGCCGATCCTGACAAAGCCGCAAACCGGATAAAAAACCTGTTTGGTGCCATGCAGAAAAATGACGGTCAATATGGCAACGATGATATTGCCTGGTTTAACGGCGGCCTGTTTAAAATCATCGAGGTGCCGCAACTGACCGAAACCGAGTTGCGCATTTTATACCATGCCGCTGACGCACTGGATTGGCGTGCCATTGACCCCACCATTTTTGGCACGTTGTTTGAGCGCGGTCTTGATCCAAACTGTCGGGCGCAACTGGGCGCGCATTACACCGATGTAGCCACCATCAACAAACTGATTGATCCCTTGATTACCCGACCCTTAAGCGCAGAATGGGAAGCGGCTAAAACGGAGATTCTTAAACTGCTGCCCAAAGCAGGTAAAACCACCAAAGGCAAAAACTACAAAAACGCTCAAAACCTGTATTACGGCTATTTGGAACGCCTGCGTAATTTTCGGGTATTGGATGCCGCCTGTGGCTCGGGCAACTTTTTGTATCTGGCCTTACATGCCCTCAAAGATTTGGAACACCGCGCCCAGTTGGATGCGGAAATGTTGGGTTTTGGTAAACAGCTTACTATCGAAGCCGGTACTGACAATATTCTGGGTATTGAAATCAACGAATACGCCGCCGAACTGGCCAGAGTGACGGTGTGGATAGGCGAGATTCAATGGTGCCAACGCAATGGCAGGCCGATCAACAAAAATCCGATTTTACACAGTCTGGATGGCATTCAACACCGGGATGCCTTGCTAAATGCCGATGGCACGGAGACTGAGTGGCCGCAAGCGGATGTGATTATCGGCAATCCGCCGTTTTTGGGCGATAAAGTGATGCGTGGTGAATTGGGTGATGACTACGTGACCAACTTACGCAAACGCTATAAAGGAAGAGTTTCTGGTGGAGCTGATCTGATCTGTTATTGGTTTGATAAAGCCCGACTGCAAATTGAACAAGGTAAAGCCAAGGCGGCGGGGTTTGTGTCTACTAATTCAATACGGCAGAAACGTAACCGTGTTGTTTTAGAGAATATTATTCAAGCCATGCCTATTTTTGAAGCGTGGCCGGATCAAGAGTGGTTTGATGCGGGGACAGCGGTGCGAGTATCGTTAGTGTGTTTTGGTGATACGGGATTAACAACAACATTGCTGGCGGGTAAGTCGATAGCCGTTATCCATGCCGATTTAACAGCCAGTATTGACGCTAATGACATGCTCGATATAACCACAGCCAAACCGTTGATAAATAATAAAAGCCGATCTTTTTTCGGTCTCTGTCTGGCTGGGCCGTTTAAGGTAGACTCTGCTACCGCATTGACTTGGCTGCAAGACACCGGCAATCCAAATAATCGGCCTAACGGAGATGTAGTCAGACCCATCTATAACGGCTCTGACATTACCCGGCGCTGGGCGGGTAACTGGGTGGTAGACTTTGCCGGGATGGAACAACAAGATGCCGCTGACTATCTGCTGCCTTTTTCTTATGTTGAAGAGAAAGTCAAACCAATTCGTGTCGGAAATAGAGAGGCTGTCCGTGCTGAAAAGTGGTGGCAGCATGGTCGCAGCCGTCCTGCAATGCGAGCCGCATTTGTCGGCCTGACTCATTTCATAGCCACCCCTGAAACTGCCAAGCACCGATTTTTTGTTAAATTCCCTGTTCAGGTCGCGCCGGAACACAAGCTAATAGTATTTCCCCGACAGGATAATGCCATCTTGGGCATTCTCTCGTCCCGCATCCATTGTGTCTGGGCAACAGAGAATGGTGGTCGCTTGGGTGTGGGTAATGATTCGGTCTACAATTCCAGCTTATGTTTTGAAACCTTTCCATTTCCATCTGGTTTTGATATTAAGGCACAAGACGTCACTGAAGATGAATCCTTCCAAGCCATTGCCATAGCCACTGATGATCTCAATAGTTGGCGAGAAAAATGGCTTAACCCTTTGGACTGGCTGGACTGGGTAATTACCCACGAAGAACAAGTAGCAGGCTTTCCAGCTCGTCCCGTTCCCAAACCGGAATACGCTGTGGTGTGGAAAAAACGCACACTAACCAATCTTTACAATGAAATGCCTAACGGCCTGAAATTGCGTCATGAAAAACTTGATAAAGCCGTTGCCAACGTTTATGGCTGGGAAGATTACACGCCGGACATGCCCGACACTGAAATTCTGCAACGTCTTTTGAAACTGAATTTACAGCAAGATTTAACTTTCTCAGTACGATAGGATGTGCAGAACACAGTGAAGCGCATCAATCGCGAAACGATGCGCCTCCTTACGTCGGCAGTCCCGTAGGTCGGGTTAGCGATAGCGTAACCCGACAATCGAAGCCAACTGTCGGGTTACGGCTGGCGCCTAAACCGACCTACACGGCTCTGGCTTCTGATACTTAGACTTAAGCAGGGGTTAAGTCAGCCTGGCAAGATAGGCCTACTAAATGACGTCCTGAAGGACAACTCAATGTGGTTGCATGAGGTCTGCTATAAATACCCAGCGAATTGATCATTAAGAAAGTAGAGAATGGCGAGTTTGCAGAAAAGCTGTAATCAACTCCCGCATTAACATAAGGCCCTTGTACGCTTATGCCAGCAAAAAAGCTTTTATGGGCAAAGTCATAACCACCGCCAACTTCACCCTGGACGGCATCTATTCCATTTAAATATTTTACGCGCAGCTTGC
>CAIKYI010000671.1 GCA_903831545.1 uncultured Methylobacter sp.
CCTTGATCTTATTCTCCGTCGGATGATGATCTGCTGCTGCGCCGCTAAGGCTTGATGTGCACTGCGTCCTGGACGAAATCCGTAACTGTGCGCTGAAAAAGACGGCTCAAAAATCGGTTCCAGTAACAGCTTTAGTGTTGTTTGTACCACGTGGTCACGCACCGTCGGTATGCCCAGTAAACGCACGCCTTTACCATCACGACGTGCCGGCGAAGGTTGATAAGTCCAATTGCATTGCTCCTGTTGCAATAGACTTAGCTCCTCGTCTAAATCGGTTTCGAAGTCTGAGATGCTCACGCCATCTATACCAGCGGCACCCTTGTTCTTCTTGACCAATTCAAAGCCTACTCCAAAATACAGCGTTGAGCATAGGTTGTCGAAAAGTCTTGGTTCCTCTATTAATAGGCTCATATCACTCATTTTACTCATATTGCAGCAGTCTTTCATCAATCGTACACCAACGATTCGTCCACTGTTTACGACGCGGATAGTGGCTGGCTCCTTAGTTGGCTAATCTCAGAATGCCAGTCAAATGTAACGACAATGGCCGCTTACATGTTCCGCCCTTCACCTCTAACATCCTGTTGCTGATCCTCTGTTTTACCCTCCTTCATGTCACCATGAATTCAAAGGCACAGAACTTTACGATTACTATGGCTTCGTCTGAAGACCCACGGTTCATAACGTCAACATTACTCCGACCCGAATCCGACGGCCCGTCACTGGGTAAGATAGTCTATCTTTCTCAATCCACCTACCTTCAATACGACAACTCGTTACGGTGAGAATATCGGGCTTCGATGGTCGCGGGCACTTTACCCTCTTGTTGCCGCCTTACGAAGGTTCACTTTCGTTTAGATGACTGATTTGGCTAGGGCTTCCTTCAGATTCCGCATTGGCTCCCACTAACCGTGATTCCCTGTTGGGTAGCTACTGAGAGTTTCTTTGGACACCCTTGCCTTCGCCTACATTTTCCCTTCTCACAGGGCAATAACTGGACTTCCACCAGCTAGCTATCATGCCAGTCGCACCACTGCGTTCAAATAAACCGACGAACTTTCCATTCTCTGGTTCTTCAATTCGCAACACCAATGCTGTGCCGCCACTCGCCTGCACTTCATCAGCGATGCCATTAATGTTTCACTGCAAGGCGTAAGTTCCGGCAGCAGATATACACCATCGCGCAATACAGCAGCACCATAGGCTTTCAATGACCGCCAGACTCTCATGCGAACCGTCGCGTTTTCAGTGGGGAGGCTTGTTATAAGTAATTTCCAATTATTCATGTATTTAATACTACATATAAGTAGTGTATGTTACAAATTTTATTGGAAAGTTTCCCCTTTTCCAATATTAAGCGTTTAATTTCCAACTACAGACAAAGCTTGATCTCGTCTTTCGCCAGCCCTTTTCTTTACAATACACGTTCGATCACTGCGTTAGCTGTGTATGTAGCGATTTAATCACCAAATCACCTGGCGCAAGTTTCAGCCCAATCTCTGACAACGCCCAATGCCTCCTTCGAGCGTCCGGCTTCGTAAACTTCGCCATCAATTTGTCCGTCAGCATGATAGAGTGTCTCACGCAACAAGCCCGGCAGGGGCTTTATGGGATACCGTCGGTTTCGGTACTGGAGCAGTACCTTGCGACGTAGGGTTAGGCCACGAAGGTACCGATGTAACCAGCGTTTTGCCTGCTACACCTTGGAAGCCAGCATAGGCGGCTGTGGATGGATCAGCAGCGATAACCGAACCCAAATAACCAGCAATACCGAGCAATAAAGGCTTGAATTGTTGCGGGGACAAATATACTTGCTTTTTGATAGTCACAAAGCCAACTTAAGTTTAGGACAATTAAAGTATAAATTGATCTTGACGACGTCGACTTAAGTAATCGCTCATAAGTCCTTTAACAAAATAAGCCGGTTAAATTATCCAATGCGCCGACATTCCGATCATTAACGATGCTAACTGTAAAAAAAATCTTTCAGCCGAACAAAGGCTGCAACTGGAAAATATCAACAAAACCATTCAAGCCATGTTCCTCTAATGAGAGCACACACTGTGTTTATTAAGTCATACGCGATTTAGTATCGACACTGTTTTAGCAACGTGAATTACAAAAACTCGCCATATTTTTAAACCTTCAATAATAAGTTACGTTAAAATGACCCTAATGACATAAACCATCGGCCTTTAACTTATGTTTAAAAAACTATTCCCTGTTCTCATCATCTGCCTGTTAAGCGCCTGCGTTACCAGTCCTACCGGAAGAAGCCAATTTGTATTCATGCCCGAGGCGCAAATTGATCAAATGGGTTTGCAGGCGTTTAATAATTTAAAAAAACAAAAGCCGGTCAGTAAAAATGGCAAATACAATCAAGAAGCCCACTGCATTGCAAACGCAATTACCAAAATTACAGGCGGCAACTGGGAAGTTGTGGTATTTGAAGATAAATCGCCCAATGCCTTTGCTTTACCTGGCAATAAAATTGGCATACATACCGGGATGCTGGCTTTGGTTGACAATCAGGAACAATTGGCAGCCGTTATCGGCCATGAAGTTGGGCATGTACTTGCCAAGCACAGCAATGAACGGGCCTCCCAAGAAATGGCCGTAAACGAGGGCATGAGTATTATTCAAGCAGTCAGCGCACCGCAAACTGCTCTGGGTCAGACGGCACTTGGACTGCTGGGTGTCGGTGCACAATACGGAATTTTAATGCCTTACAGTCGTGTCCATGAAAGCGAAGCGGACATGATTGGCGTCGATTTAATGGCCAGAGCGGGCTTTGACCCAGAACAAAGTATCGGCTTGTGGCAAAAAATGGAACAAGCCTCGCAAGGCAAGCAACCACTGGAATTCATGTCGACTCACCCGTCCCATGCCACGCGTATTCAGGATTTGGAACGACACATGCCACACGCACTAAGCCTCTACCAGCAAGCTAAAGCTGCCGGTAAACAACCGCATTGTAATTAATTAATTGATGAACCCTAATTTAAAACATTTACATCCTTACCCGTTCGAAAAGTTGGCACAACTTAAGCAAGGCATTACACCACCGGAAAATCTGCCCCATATTGCCTTGTCTATGGGTGAACCAACTCATGCCACGCCACAACTTATCGAGGAAGCACTTTTAACGCACTTACATGGTCTGGCTAATTATCCAACCACTAAAGGTATCCCTCAACTGAGGCTGGCGATAACTGAATGGCTGAGCGGACGCTTTAAAATACCACCTGAGTACCTCAATCCTGAAACACAGGTTTTGCCGGTTAACGGCACGCGCGAAGCTTTGTTTTCGTTTGCCCAATGCCTGATTGATTCAAGTAGCGCAGCGCCTGTTGTGCTTATGCCGAACCCGTTTTATCAGATTTATGAAGGCGCAGCTTTACTGGCAGGCGCTGAGCCGTATTTTCTGAACACTCTCGAAGACTCCGGTTATTTACCGGATTTTGATGCGGTGCCTGAAACAATCTGGCAACGCTGCCAGCTGATTTATATCTGTTCTCCCGGCAACCCGACCGGTTCGGTGATGGATCAGGTCAGCCA
>CAIKYI010000672.1 GCA_903831545.1 uncultured Methylobacter sp.
ATGGCAATAGTGGTTCAATTAAAATATCTTCCGGCATCAGGCCTGCAAAGCAGGCAAAAATTTAGTCAGTGTCAGTATACCGTCAGTGTCGTTCTAACTGATTTTGATAGTGATTTTAGTGTTCATGGTAGCACATCTTGATGGGTACTGGTCTGGCGAACACCTTTGCACTTTATCGGCGGTTTAATCACAGGATAAATGATTATTAATGTCTTTAATAAAAGACATCGGCAAATTATGGGTGAAAAATGTAAATAAGCCTTTATTAGTCAATTAGTTGATTTGGATTTAAATATCGGCGAAATAATCGGCAATCAAGTAGCGCTTAGATTGATATAACTAAAAAATTCAATCTCTTATAGAATCAATAGAACGGCATGGAAAACATTGAATCGCCTTTCAATTGAACCTTGCTTAATCGGTGAAAATATCCCTACGGAAACATTCGATCTCGTTGCAGCGCATGTCGAAAAGGTCGTTACTTTAAAATCAGCTTTGCATCTGCGCACGGGTTAAAGCCAAGCTTCGATTGTCAGAATAATGAATTTTTATTATTCCAATCTTATCGAAGGGCATTCCCTTCGTAATCACTGTACTACTGGATGCCTTTTTAAGCATAAACCCAGCTAATGAACCATGGGGAAATTGACAAAAAACCTGATTTTTGCCAAGTGTACAGCACATTTTTGAAGATGTCTGTGCTATAAATTCAATCAATATCAGGAGATGAAGAGGAGAGTAACATGAGCGCATCAATTGGAAGTTTCGACAGCAAGCTTGTCAGTTCCGTACGGGTAGAAACGCCAAAAATTAATGTTACAGGTCCCATCAAGACAGCAGAGGTTACGCCTGAATTATCCAGTCCGGCAACCATGGTCACGCTGAGTCAATCACCGTCGCAATCCACTGATGTCTATAGTGGTACGGGCATCTCAGGCAAACGCTATACCTCTGTCACTGAAGCATCAAAGTTAAATCGTCAATCTTCCTTGCCGAGTGCGTCTGATATTCAATTATCGACACAAAATCAGAAGCAGTTGCAGAATTATGTGGATATCCAGCAATCTGTAAATTCAGCTGCATTTGATCAGAGCGAAAAATCGGGGACAAGGATATCTTTTCTTAGCTGAAGACCGAAAGCCTGGTTAATTCAGTGAGGATTGTCACTAACCACACTATTGCTATCAACAATGTACGCCTAGTCCGGTGTGCTGACCTATCGCACAGCAAACCCCATTATTGTTCTATTCATATGAAACGATCCCAGATAAAGGATATCCCGTGTCTTGACGATTTACTCAGGCAGCGCGTTGCTTTCCACGAGGCAGGTCACGCGGCGGGAATTCATTTAAATAACAAAGCCAGACAGCTACCGCCCGTCATTTTTAACATAGTGTTCAAGGAAATAATCAGGGAGACTGACGGGCGTTCTTTTCAATCCATTCATGGGGATTGCCTGGCCAGAGTAGAAGGCGGACGTTTAATCGAACCTTTACCACACTTTATTTACAACGTTGCTCCGGAAATCACTGCAGACAATGATCCCCTGGAGCCATTCACAGATGGTTATAAAACGATTTTTGAGGCCGATATTATTAACCTCCTGATTGGCCCCCTCGCTGAAGCAAAGTATATCGCTAACATCGATAATGAGTTATTTGCTCGGCAATTATTCAATATGCATGCCTTAAATTTTTATGGCGGTGAATCGGATATTGCCAAGATTAATGAATATTTTCAAAGCTGTTCTGCCGATAAAATGCAAAAAGATCAAAAATTGAATGCCTTATTTAATGAAGCCTTTGACTTTGTGAATAATGATGCGCACTGGCAAGCCATTACCCGCTTGGTTAATCATATGCTAGATAGCCGTGCCGAACGCATGGCTTGTGAAGAGATTGTCGGTCAGCTTGATCATGCCATGGCTAATTTTAAAGACCGTCGAGGCCTTGAAAGGCGGCATGTTAATGGGCCGCTAAAATATAAATAAAGCGAACCTGAATAACCGATACCCCATTGAATTAAATCAGTATAAAAGATGGGGCACCAACAATGTTCGCTCTATTAGCTGTGAACCTTCCAAGAATCTGCTTTAAGCCACATAAGGTCTGACATAGTCGCGAGCGAACAGTCGCATGGGTGTATTACGGAGTTGATATTGATGGTAAGCCTGATCGATATCAACAGGTGTGATATGGGCATACACGCCAAATCCGGTTTTAGCAGTGAATTCATCACTTAATATTTCAATGAAAATCGTCCATGATCCTTCTGCTTGGGTTTAGAAACCTTCCTACCTTCAAACTTTTCTGTTAATCGTTAATCATCATTCAAAAGTAGTAGGATTTTATTTTAATATTTCAATGATTGTTGTATAGTTAGACCATGGATAAAAATTTAGCAACAACACTTTTTGATTCTCTTGCATCTGGCATTCGTTTAGACATATTCCGATTGTTAGTTAAACATGCACCAACGGGGCTGGTCGCTGGGGAAATTGCCTCAGCATTGGCTTTGCCGCCGACTAATCTTTCGTTTCATCTTAAAGCCATGACCCATGCTGATTTGGTCAATGTTACCCAAGAAGGACGCTACCAGCGTTATCGAGCAAATCTTACCGTAATGCAGTTGTTGATTGATTATTTGACTGCTGAATGTTGCACAGGTCATCCCGAAAACTGTTTTGATACGGCAGCGTCTTGTTGCGATGCCGACTAATTTCTTTTATTAGCTGTAGGCTACTCTATTATGAACGTCTTATTTTTGTGTACTGGTAATTCTTGCCGCTCTCTCATGGGCGAAGCTACGTTTAATCATCTTGCTCCAAAAGATTGGCATGCACTCAGTGCGGGCAGTAAACCTTTAGGCAGATTAAACAGTGGCGCATTAGCTTTACTTGAGCGAAAAGGTATAGCTACTGAAGGGTATTACAGTAAATCCTGGAATGATCTGCCTTTGACGCCAGATATTGTTATTAGTGTCTGCGGAAATGCCGCCAATGAAACCTGCCCAGCTTATTTGGGTCAAGTTTTACGCAGTCATTGGGGCGTTGAAGATCCTGCTCATGCAGAAGGCACAGAAGAGGAAATCAAACTGGCTTTCGAGACTGCTTATGTCATTTTGCGTCACCGCATTGAACAATTTCTGGCTCTGCCGTTGGATGAATTAAAAAACGACCGCGAACGCTTTAAAGCTGAGCTGGATCGTATCGGTACCCTATTACCCTAATTGTTAAGGAATTTAATCATGGCAACTATTCAGGTTTTTGACCCCGCGTTATGCTGCAGCACAGGTGTTTGTGGTGTTGAAGTCGATCAACAATTAGTTGGTTTTTCTGCTGATATAGATTGGGCTAAGCAAAATGGCGCAAACATAGAACGCTTCAACTTAGCTCAACAACCCTTAGCGTTCGCAGAAAACCTTGTCGTAAAAGGCTTTCTGGAACGCTCAGGCGCTGACGCATTACCATTGATTTTGGTTGATGGCGAAGTGGCTTTGGCAGGTCGCTACCCTAATCGTGTGGAACTTGCACGTTGGACACAGATTACTGAAACAGAAGAAAAACCCGTATCCGGTTGCTGTAGCGGTAGTAGCCGCTGCTGATCGAAAGCATATTAGACAAACAGTATTTTTCTACTGAAGAGCCCCTTTAATGTCCATGCTAAAATTTCTCGACCAAGTGCCGCGTTTTCTGTTTTTTACAGGCAAAGGTGGCGTCGGAAAAACTTCAGTTGCGTGTGCGACAGCCATACAATTAGCTGATGCTGGGCAACAAGTTTTACTGGTCAGTACTGACCCTGCTTCTAATGTTGGCCAGGTATTTGGTGTCACTATTGGCAATCAAATCACCATTATTCCAGCGATACCTGGCTTGTCGGCGTTAGAAATCGACCCACAAGCTGCAGCCCAAGCCTATCGCGATCGTATTGTTGGACCTGTGCGTGGACTATTACCCGAAGCTATCGTCAAAGGTATTGAAGAGCAACTGTCGGGTGCCTGTACAACAGAAATTGCGGCCTTTGACGAATTTACTGAGTTATTGACCGACTCATCGCTAACCACTGGTTTTGATCATATCGTTTTCGATACTGCGCCGACGGGACACACCATCCGTTTGTTGCAACTGCCTGGCGCATGGACGGGCTTTCTTGAAGAGGGCAAAGGTGATGCTTCATGTCTCGGTCCCTTGGCTGGCCTGGAAAAGCAACGCGAACAATATAAGGCTGCTGTTGAGACGCTGGCCGATGCGACGAGTACCCGACTCATCTTAGTGGCCCGTGCCCAGCAAACAACATTAAGGGAAGTCGCTCGAACGCATGAAGAGCTGGCAACCATCGGATTTCAAAATCAATACCTGCTTATCAATGCAATTTTGCCCGTCAGCGAAACAGCTAATGACCTGTTGGCAACAGCTATTTATACCCGTGAACAGGCCGCACTAAACTCGATTCCTGAAGTATTGAAAGCTTTACCGCGAGACGAACTATTTCTAAAGCCTTTCAATTTAGTAGGTCTGGATACCTTGCGCCAACTATTAGTTGACGCACCTGCCCAAGAGACTGTTTCCAACAATACTATTATTCCGTTTGAGAAACCAAGCCTCGCTTACCTGGTAGATGAGATTGCCTTAGGTGGTCACGGGCTCATAATGATCATGGGTAAGGGCGGCGTGGGAAAAACCACACTGGCAGCATCAGTTGCGGTAAATTTGGCAAAACGTGGACTGTCAGTTCTTTTGACAACCTCTGACCCAGCCGCACATTTGACTGAAACGCTTAACGGCTCATTAGCTAATCTAACCGTCAGTCGCATCGACCCTCATACAGAAACTGAAAGCTATCGCCAACAGGTTTTAGAAACCAAAGGCGCTAAGTTGGACGCTCAAGGTCGAGCCTTGCTTGAAGAAGACTTACGCTCACCCTGTACCGAAGAAATAGCTGTGTTTCAGGCTTTCTCGCGAATTATTCGCGAAGCAGGTAAGAAATTTGTGGTGATGGATACCGCACCAACAGGGCATACTTTACTGCTACTTGATGCAACAGGTGCTTATCATCGTGAAGTCACCCGACAAATGGACAGTAGTACCCATTATTTAACACCGATGATGCAATTACAGGACGTTAAACAAACTAAAGTCCTGATCGCTACACTGGCCGAAACAACGCCTGTACTGGAAGCCGTTAATCTGCAAGACGACCTGTGCCGTGCTGGCATAGAACCTTGGGCTTGGGTAATCAATAATAGTATTGCTGCCACAGCTGTTAAATCGCCTCTATTACGTCAACGCGCACAAAATGAATTGCGTGAAATCGACGCTGTTGCCCATCAGCATGCTCAGCGTTATGCCGTGGTGCCTTTGCAGCGAGAGGAACCCGTCGGTGTTGATCGACTGTTAGAGTTAGCGGGCAGCCATTAAACAAATTCATCAATTCGTCAGAGACAAAATATAAACACAACTATTTGACCTAATCCACGCCTGTCTTTTCTCGATAGATTTATGACACGCTGGATTTTTATCGCCATGGCGATTGGCGTTGCGGTCGGTTTTATATCCCCGATAAGGTCAGTCAATTCAATAGCGCAGTTTCAGTGGGCACTACCAATATTCTATTCTGGGACAGCTTCTGAGGTCAGTGTTACTCAGAACACCATTACAGGCATTTCTGATATAGTCAAATCACTTGCGTCAAAATCCTAGCATAAAAATTTTCGGAACTGCCATAAATTTGTCCGGCTTCAGAGGGGTACGACAGTTTTAAATCATCTCTTTTCAGAAAGTAGGATATGTATTTAAGCTTCCCGAGGCCGGTCCTTGGCAATGTATCTTTTCCGATTTACTCTACTCTTGTTAATATTTATGTAGGCAGGAATCTCTCGCTCAATACCTGTTTGTCGGGTACGCCATGAGCCCTTGCGGCCGCTTCGGCGGCATCAATCAGCGCTGGTGGTCCGCACAGGTAGATGTCCGGCATAACCATCGCATCGGCCAAATCCTGAGTCAAAGCATCCACCGGTGTACCCTGAAAACCCTCCCAGTTGTCCTCAGGCTTCCATACGCAGTAAATAACTTGAAGTTGCGGTAGTTCTACCTGCAAGGCTTTCAATTCGCTTTGGCAGAACAAATCTTCGACTCGATTTGCGCCGAAATAGAGTCGAACAGGATGTGGTTCCTGAAAATCGGCCATGTGTCTTAACATCGATAGCATTGGTGCCAGACCTGTGCCGCCAGCCAAGAACCATCGTGGCCTTAAGCCGCTCTCGTACAAACCAAAAGCCCCCTTTGGGCCATGTACGGACAATGTCTGTCCTACTGTCGCCTGTTCTTTTAACCAGGTGGAAAACAGCCCGCCGGGTTGCAGACGAATCAAAAATTCCAGCCGTCCTTCCCAGTTGCCTGTATTGGACAGTGAATAGGCACGCTTAATGGCCAGTCCTGGCACCTCCAGTTCCATAAACTGGCCGGGTTCAAATTCGGCTAGGCAACAGCCATCTTCATCCGGTACTAAACAGAGTTCCAGACGCAAGGTGTTTTCACCAACAGTTTCGATTGCGCTAATTTCGGCATTTCTGATCTTTACCTCACCGATTAAAATACGGTCATTATCAAAGGGCAGTGAAATATTTAAATCGCTATGGGGAAAGGTGCAGCACAGCAGCGTTCCGCCTTTTGCTTGATCTTCTGCGGACAGTGCGGAGGGATTGTGTTTACCAAGTGTAAATTCGCCGTGGGTAACGTCGGCGTAACAAGTGCCACAGCTGCCTTGACCACACTGGGCAGGCAAGACGATATGGGCATTGGCGGCGGCTTCCAGTAGATTCTGGTTGTCGGCGCACTCAAAACGGAGCTGATTACCGTCGCGGGTTGTGAGTTCAATAGCGTGGAGATTCATGTCTTGTCTGGACTCCAGAAAAGCACTACCGGAAACGTTGATACGATTCCGGTAGTGAGGAAGGGTTTAAGCCGCTTTGCGTGATAATGAAGCTTCGATGTCTGCCTGTGCGGTGGTATTGGGTAGTAGTCCAAACTTGTCTACCAGCACCTGGACCAAGTTGGGGGTCAGGAAGGCTGGCAGCGTGGGGCCCAGGCGGACATTGCGGATACCCAGAGCCAGCAAGGTCAGTAAAACCGCAGCTGCTTTTTGCTCAAACCAGGACACGACCAGCGACAGGGGTAGTTCATTGACTCCGCATTCAAAAGCCTCAGCCAGCGCGGTGGCAATTTTGATCGCCGAATAGCTGTCGTTGCATTGTCCCAAATCCAGCAGGCGCGGAATACCTCCGATGTCGCCGAAGTCATGCTGATTAAAGCGATATTTGGCGCAGCCCAAGGTCATGATCACGGTATCCTGTGGTGCCTGTTCGGCAAAATCAGTGTAGTAATTACGACCGGATGCAGCGCCGTCGCAACCGCCTACCAGGAAAAAGTGACGAATCGCGCCCGACTTGACCGCCTCTATTACCTTGTCTGCTACACCCAGCACCGCATCACGGCCAAAACCAACGGTAATGGTTTTTTCACTGACGGCATCTTTAAAACCAGGCAATGCCTTGGCCGCCTGAATTAATGGCGCAAAATTTTTGTCACTGATATGACGCACACCGGGCCAACCTACCGGGCCTGCGGTAAAAATGCGCTGACGGTACTGTGGTTGCGGCTCAATGATGCAGTTGGAGGTCATTAAAATGGCACCGGGAAACTCTGTAAACTCCTTTTGCTGATCCTGCCAGGCACCACCATAATTACCAACCAGATGCGAATAAGCTTTCAGTTTTGGGTATGCGTGAGCGGGCAGCATCTCGCCGTGCGTATAAATATTGATGCCCGTATCCTTGGTTTGCTCCAGCAACGCGGCCAGATCGCCCAAATCATGGCCGGAAACCAGAATGGCCTTGCCCGGGGTCGGTGTGACTAATACCTGAGTTGGCTGTTGCGCACCAAAACTGCCGGTGTTGGCTTCATCCAGTAAGGCCATCACTTCAAGATTTAAAGTACCCAATGCCATTGATTGATTCAGCAGTGCATCGACATCGGTAGGTGCCGAGCTTAAAAAATCCAGCGCATCTTCGATACCCGTATAAACGGTAGCGCTTTCCCTGCCCAACGCATAAGCATGGTGCGCATAGGCGCAAACGCCCTTCAGGCCATAAAGCACCAGTGACCGTAAGCCGATGATGTCCGGACCCACGTTTTCAAGTCCAGCATTGATGCCCACCTCGGCGGCCTGTTTAAGCAGTCCGTCCAGGTCCGCAGCAGGTTGCCAGATAGCAGAACCGGTCAGTTGTTCAGGCATCTGGTCGGCTGCAAGCGCAGCTGTAATATAGCTTGCCTTGACCCGGTCTCGTACCAGCGCCGCTTCCTGTAACAGCGTACTGAAACGGGTCGGATTGAAATTTACATTGGTCAGCGTGGTGAACATGCCATATAGCATGAATTCGCCAGCGGCATTATCTGGTACATTGAGGGCGCGTGCGCGTTTGGCATATTGGGCTATGCCCTCGAGGCCGTGTATCAGTAAATCCTGCAAATCGGAGGTTGTGGCATCTTTGCCGCACATGCCCTTGGCAGTCGCGCAGCCGCTTTCAACATTGGAACGATCGGTTTGTTCGCATTGGTAACAAAACATCAAGTATTCTCCTAAAGATTAAATGGAAGGTCGGACATAGGTTGCTTTGGAATTTCTCCCCACTGCCTACGTAAAAGCATTTACCATGCCAAGCGATAAACCTTGTGTTTACAGATCGGTTAAAGGTATTGTTGTATATTTAACATCGCTAAAAGTTGTCTAATAGACTACTGAGTTGTCAATATGACTACAAACCCGTTTTTTACCTCGCTCATTTCGATGGTTGCCGATCTGTCCATGCAAATGTCTGCAGAGCAACGTTATCAACGCTTGTTACAGCATTTAGGCCGGATTTTTCCTTGCGATGCCTCGGCGTTACTGAAGTTTGAGAGCCATAGCCTGATACCGCTTGCGGTTAATGGCTTATCGGAAGATACCCTGGGGCGACGTTTTATTATCAGTGAGCATCCGCGTCTAGCCCTCATTTTAGCTTCCGATCGGGCGGTACGCTTTGCCGCTGATTCCGTTCTGCCCGATCCTTATGATGGTCTCGTTGAATCAGATGATGATCAACTGCTGGTGCATGATTGCATGGGGGTTACGTTGTTTATCGACGGAGAACCATGGGGTGTTTTAACGCTTGACGCCCTATCTCCCGGTACGTTTGACAATATTGACCCGATGGAATTTAGCACCTTTATCAGCTTGACAGCTGCCACGGTTAAGGCGGCAGGGCTGATTACCTCTTTGGAGCAGCGAGTGCGTTATGCGACGCAAACCGTATTCAAGGAAAATGCCGACCAGGACATGATCGGTGAGAGTGATTGCATGAAGACATTGCGCAACGAAATTTCCATCGTCGCACCATCGGAACTTGCCGTTTTAATATTGGGTGAAACGGGTGTAGGTAAAGAACTGGTTGCCCAACGCATCCATATGGAATCGAATCGCGCCGATCAAGTTATGGTGTATGTCAATTGTGCGGCCCTGCCCGAGAGCATTGCCGAAAGCGAATTGTTTGGTCATACCAAGGGCGCGTTTTCCGGTGCTATTTCTGATCGAACCGGTAAGTTTGAATTGGCTGACGGTGGCACGCTTTTTCTGGATGAAATAGGCGAATTACCGCTATCACTTCAGGCCAAATTACTGCGCACCCTCCAGAATGGTGATATCCAGCGCGTTGGTAGTGATCGGCAAATCAAAGTCAATGTGCGGATCATTGCCGCGACCAATCGTAACCTGCAACAGGAAGTTTCCGCCGGGTTGTTTCGCCCGGATCTTTATCATCGATTAGCTGTTTACCCCATGCAGGTTCCGGCCTTACGCGAACGCGGCAAAGATGTACTATTGCTAACCGGTGCTTTTCTGGAAAAAAATCAGCAACGCCTGGGCATTAAAAAATTACGTCTGGATCAGAGCGCCAAGCAAGCCTTATTGGCGTACCATTGGCCGGGCAATATCCGTGAACTTGAGCATTTATTGAGTCGGGCGGCATTAAAATCAGCGACCCAGGAAAATCGTCAGGCGGATTTTATAACCCTATCACTGGCTTATCTGGACATCATGCCCAATCAGCCTAAGCCGATGAGCGATATACCTTTTAATACAGTAACAGAGCAAGCTGCGCCAATAGATTTTAAAAGTGCCGTTGACGAGTTTCAGCGCCAACTGATCCAGCAACAGCTCGCCAAACAGCAGGGTAATATGGCCGCTACTGCACGCATGCTGGGTCTGGATCGGGGGAATTTTCATCGCTTACTAAAACGACTGGAATTATCTGGTTTTTAGATTCGAACCTGGATTGAGTGTAATGATCTACTATTCTCGACCATAAAGCGGCCAGTCGCGACCGACGGGAATAAGCGGTTTTCTAAGGCCATTTTTACAGGATTCATTCGTGCAGAGTTTGGGGGTTACGCTACAAGCCAAGCGATATAGATAAAAACATGCCGTTATGAGACCGCAAAATCGGAAAAACTGGAGAAACCCAGGTTAACAATGAAAATCGGTGAGCAAAAAATAAATTTTTATACTTCTGGATGATTGCTTGTTCGAGAATAGAAAAATTACTGCGAGAAATTCAATTTTGGCCAGACTTTCTGTTTACAACGTTACACGAACAAACCATTTACCTATCAAATGAACAAAAAAAACTGACTCCAAATGGCATTTCCTTGTTGCGGTTTCTATGCTCGGACAGTCTCCCCGGGAGGCAAGTAGCGTTATAATTTTCTAATCAAATAAATAGAGATATTAAAATGATACCGTTAATGATGGGTTTGTTGAGTCATGAGTGTCTTTCTGTAGGACTTTTTATATTGGACTGGCAACCTTATCCACTAACAAGGTGTAGCGATTAAACGAACGTCCGTTATTTTTCTGTTCTTTGCCGTGAAACGTCACGGTGACTAAATCGCCCAGGGCGGCGTTATGTTGTTTCAAGCTGTGCATCAAATATCGATTTAGGACAACACCGACAATCGCACCCTTATTCTCCTGTAAAAAAAGAGTTTTCTGTTCGTTATAAAGTAAATCATTAGGAGCGCCACTGCATTGAATCATGCCCGTAATTGTGTCGTTTGCCGAAGGTTGCCAGTATGTCACTTTGTTGATTGGATGGTTTTCAGTCATTTTTTAACCTGTTTATTAATGTGTATAACTGGGTGCAATTGTACTTAGTTCATCATAATTTTGCTCAATAGTAATAAAAGTATGGGGATCCACTATTAGCTTGATGGCCTCATGCAAGATCGGATCAGAGTCACTTAAGATATTGTGGCGTATAGGTCCGCTGGCAAGGTTTGTGCAAAAGGTGTCATCAGGTCTAGCGATAGAAACTCTTATGAAAAAACTTTAACAACCTTAATTTTAAAAGTCCTCCCAAGCCGCAATTGCATTTTCAAAGGCGGAGTCGGATGCCTGTTGATTATATTATTTCGTGTAAACCGCTTACTCCCGGAGACGCTTCGCCTGTCTTGCCTTTTTTAGATTTATTAAAAAAATCGTTTTAAATACATTCCGGTATGAGAGGCTTCGTTTTCGGATACCTGCTTCGGTGTGCCTTCTGCAACCAAGGTTCCACCCCCATCACCACCTTCAGGACCCATGTCGATAAGCCAGTCTGCGGTTTTAATGACATCCAGATTATGTTCGATAACAATGACGGTATTGCCGTGATCGCGCAAGGTATGCAACACGGTCAACAATTGCTTTATGTCATGAAAATGCAGACCGGTGGTCGGTTCATCAAGAATATATAAGGTTTTGCCGGTGTCGCGTTTTGATAATTCCTTGGCAAGCTTCACCCGCTGGGCTTCGCCGCCGGACAAGGTCGTCGCATTCTGTCCCAGGGTAATATAGCTTAAACCTACTTCAACCAGTGTATGAAGTTTGCGGGCCAGAGTCGGTACCGGACTGAAAAACAGCGCCGCGTCTTCAACGGTCATGTCCAGCACCTGATTGATGGTTTTGCCTTTATAGCGGATTTCCAGCGTTTCACGGTTATAACGTTTCCCGGCGCAGTTATCGCAATGTACGAAAATATCCGGAAGGAAATGCATTTCAACTTTAATGACGCCATC
>CAIKYI010000673.1 GCA_903831545.1 uncultured Methylobacter sp.
CGCGACAACAGGTACCGGAAAAATAACTATTAACAAAAAATCTATCGAAGATTATTTTGGTCGTAAAACTGACCAGATGGTTTCTCGTCAACCACTGGGATGTGTTGACATGGAAGGTAAATTCGATATTAATATAATCGTTAAAGGCGGAGGTCCATCAGGACAGGCTGGCGCTATTCGTCATGGTCTGACCCGTGCGTTGATGGTATATGATGAAGCCTTACGTCCTGCACTTAGAAAAGCCGGTTTTGTAACTCGCGATTCTCGTATCGTAGAGCGTAAAAAAGTTGGCTTACACAAAGCCAGAAAACGTCCACAATACTCAAAACGTTAATCGGTTGTTTAATTAAATTATTAACTAAAGCGTTTAGCGTTTGAAGAAAAAGGGCTGCATTCCTGGAATGCGGCCCTTTTTTATGGCTATGTATAGAGGAAATGTGTGTGAAAATTTCGATTGTTGTTCCTGTTCATAATGAGGCTGAAAATATCAATTCATTAATTGAAGAGATCGTTAGTGCCATGAGTCAGGCTGAAGCCTATGAAATTATTTATGTTGATGACGGCAGTCATGACGAAACAGCTGCTGTTTTAAAGCAGACACAACAAAAGGTCAAAGCACTGAAAGTCATTCGGCACCTGCAAAGTTGCGGACAAAGCGCTGCCATTCATACTGGTGTAAAGGCAGCAAGTTATCCTTATATTGCAACGCTGGATGGCGATGGGCAAAACGACCCTGCTGATATCCCAAGGTTGTATCAGGTCTTGATGCAACAGCGAGAGAGCCGCAAAAATTTGTGGATGATAGCTGGATGGAGAAACAAACGCCATGACTCCGCCTGGCGACTTTTTTCATCAAAATTTGCCAATTCCATTCGGGCGTTTTTGCTGGGCGATAATACCCCGGATACGGGCTGCGGATTGAAGGTGTTTTTAAGAGACGAGTTTTTGAGCTTGCCTTATTTTGATCACATGCATCGTTTTTTACCTGCGTTAACTTTAAGAGCTGGCGGAGCTGTAATTTCAGAACCTGTTAATCATAGAGCCAGGGCGCATGGTTATTCGAAATATGGGACTTTAGACAGGCTTGCGGTAGGGATTACCGATATTTTAGGCGTAATGTGGCTACAGAAGCGGGCAAAATTGCCGGAGGTAAACGAGTGAGTTTGGATAAAGAAACTATTTGGATAATTATAGGCTTTGTAGGGCAGGCATTATTTTCTGCGCGTTTTATTGTGCAATGGATTAAGAGCGAACGTGAGAAAAAAAGCGTATTTCCGATTGCTTTCTGGTATTTCAGTATCGGTGGCGGGGTAACTTTGCTGGCTTATGCACTCTATCGCCAAGATCCGGTTTTTATCGTCGGACAACTGAGCGGACTGTTTATTTATTTTAGAAATCTGTATTTTGTATCTCGAGAGCGTACGAAATTAAACATTGAATAATGCTTGGTATCTTGCTGAAAATGTGGCATTAATTTTTCTTCAGCAAACGCCGCCAATGTTAATGCCGGCGATAGCCATTTTACGACAGGGATACTTGTATCTGCCTCAAACCTGGATCTTAAGCTGGTTTTGAAATGAAAGCCTTGCATTAATCTGGTGATTTTGACTGTAGCCGTCATGGAAATACGTTATATTTTTATCTTATTGGTGCATGTGCCCTACGTTTAACCGATTAGAGGTTTAGATCATTTTGACCCCGTCCGAAAAACTAACCAAGTTCATTAACAATCATCTTGTTGCCGTATTGGCGGGGGTGTTTGTTTTGCGCGTCATTTACCTTTTTGTTAACGGTCTTGATTTAATTGGCGACGAAACCTATTACTGGGATTGGTCACGAGTTCCGGACTGGTGTTATTACAGCAAACCACCGATGGTCGCATGGTTGATTGCTTTGATAACGAAAATAGGCGGCGATTACGTCGCGATAGTCCGCTTGCCTACAGTTATTCTGGGAACCGTGTTCCTGGGCTATTTTTATGCAACAGCACGTGCTTTTTATTCCCCTCGGGCAGCAGCGCTTGCATTGCTAATGATATTGGCAATGCCGTTTAATGTTTTAGCCAATCTGGTGATGACTATCGATCCGCCGCTATATTGCTTCTGGATGATGAGTCTTTACTATTTGCACAGGGCATTATTTGCTGGACAACACAAGGCCTGGTTCTGGGCTGGGGTTACAACAGGAGCCGCTTTGCTCAGTAAGCAGGTTGCCTTGTTAATTCCCTTGATGCTGATTGTTTTTTTAATCATAAATAAGCCGCGACACAGCTTGTTTAAACGGGAATTCCTTGTTTTTTTGTTGCCGGTTATGCTGTGCTCACTGCCGATTTTAATCTGGAATCAGCAGCATGATTGGGTAATGTTCGGGCATAGCAAAGGACATTTTGGTATTAAGGAATCCATCGGGTTGTTAACCCGACTTGAACAGGGTGCCACCTTTTTGCTTTTTCAGTTATTACTGGCAACGCCTGTTATTTGTGTATTACTAATTATCTTAAGTTTTAAAACCAGTATTGGCATCAATCGGTTGCCAGAAAAAGAACAGTTTCTGGTTTTGATGGGGCCTGTTTTATTGCTGGGTATCATTGCGCTGGGATTCATACAAAAAGTGCAGGGGAACTGGCCGATGCCCTTTTATTTTACTTCGTTGATTCTATTAAGCGGACAGTGGGCTTCGGGAAGATGGAAGAAACCATTGAAAAGTGGTTTGCTCGTTGGCTACTTAATGGTTACGCTGACTTATGCGTTGCCTTTGGTAATTCAGGCTTTTAATTTGCACAATACACCAGTTGATCCTACGTTTAGATTTAGACATACCGAGGATTTAGTGCAGGCAATTGATTCGGAAAGACAAATAAAGTTGGCTGAACCTGAAAATGCGTTTGTCATGGTTTTGGGGCATCGTTATTTAGCAAGTCAATTAGCGTTTTATCTTCCTGATCACCCTAAAGTTTATCGGTATGAACATGGCGGAATGGTAAGCTCGCAATATGAGGTATGGCCTGGTCCGATTGATTACATTGGTAAAAATGCCTTAATTGTGACCGAGCTACAAGAAGTGAATGTGCCCATTGAGTTGAAATCGGTATTTTTAAATTTTCGCAAGGTAGGCGAGGTCGTTAATCCCGTCAATAAAAACAGCCACTATAATTTGTTTGTCGGGGAAGCTTTAAAATCATGGCCACCAGCCAAGCAATAATCAATACAGGAATAGTGGATGGGCTTTATAAATATAGACCGCCGTTGGCGTGAATTGACTATCCTTTTGGTATTGGTTTGTTTAACCACACCGATTTTTTGGTTGACTGATCTTGATTTGAAAGTCGCCTCTCTTTTTTATCAGTCCAGCCAAGGAAATAACCCCTGGCCAATGAAAGACTGGTGGCTTTGGCATTTTTTCTATCAACATGCTTTTTCTTTTACATGGATTGCCGCGATTGGTGCGTTCATAACAGTGCTGCTAAGTTATTTTTTACCAAAAGCGCAGTCATTTCGCCGATCTGCAATTTACCTTTTGTTGGTGATTGCATTGGGTCCTGGCGTAGTGGTCAATCTGGTTTTTAAAGATAATTGGGGGCGGCCAAGACCGGCACAGATTACGGAGTTTGGTGGGCCACATCAGTATATTCCGCCGTTGCAAATAGGGCACACGGGTGAGAAATCATTTACCTGCGGTCATTGTTCAGTTGGCTTTGCGTTTTTTGCGTTATATTTTTTATCACGCAAACGGAAGGTTTTCTATTTTGCCTTAACGGTGATTTTTGGTTTGACGTTGGGTCTGACCCGCATGTCTGCGGGTGGGCATTTTCTTTCGGATATTTTATGGTCGGGTTATCTGGTGTTCTTTGTCGACTGGCTTGTTTACTATGGCTGGTATGAGCGCAGCAACAAGGGTGCCTTCAAAAATAGCTGAAGACTGTTGCTTTTAGCCGGTTTCAGGGTTTTTAGCAGTGACTTTCAAGGTGCATGAACATCTTGAAAGCAACCAGTAAGAAAGTTAATTCAACTTGATTAGTTTTCCTTGCGCAGCAGATTGCAGGGCAGCGACGATGATTTGACAATTGTCCTTGGCATCATCCAGTGACAGCATGGGGGCGGTTCCGTTTAATACACTGGCACTGAAATGTTCAATTTCCAGCCTGAAGTGATTGGCGGCTGGCAACCGTTCTTCGGCGTGTTGTCCGTCTTCAGTCCACCAGGAAATTACCGGCACATCGCCAGGCATTGCCCAGACGTTATGACATTTTATGCCGCCCAAGCTACCAATAATCTCATACTCACATCGCCTTGCGCGTTCAAAACTAAAATCAAACTGCGCGTATTTACCGTCACCAAAATCAATGATTCCACTGCTCGCAATGTCAGCTCCACTCTCGACATATTTGGCCATAGCGGTGACCGCAACAGCGGGTTGTTTAAAAAACTGTCTCGCAGAATGAATCGCATAACAACCAATATCCCACATCGCACCGCCGCCATTGTCAACGCTCTCTGTTAATCGATACAGTCGCGCAGGCCGCATCATAAAAGAAAAGCTGGAGCGCACTGACCTTACCTCGCCGATGAGTCCGGAAGCAATTAAGGTCTGAACTCTGGCATGTTGCGGGTGAAATCGATACATAAAACCTTCCATGACCGTGACCTTATGCTGTTGGGCTGCGGCTTGGATGGCGCTGATGTCGGTAAGCGTTAAGGCCAGAGGTTTTTCGCATAGAACGTGTTTGCCCTGTTCGATGGCGCGTAAGGTCCATTTTGCGTGTTCGTGGTTGGCAAGCGGCAAATAAATGGCATCATTAGTTGGGTCGGCAAGTAACTCTTCAAGAGTGTCATACACCTTCACCTGCGGTTGGTCCGGGGCATATTGGGCCAGAGTTTGGGCGGCAGCTCCCGGACGTCGGCTGGCGATAGCAGCAAGTTCAGCATTGTCCGCTTCAACAATGGCTGGCAA
>CAIKYI010000674.1 GCA_903831545.1 uncultured Methylobacter sp.
CAGAGTTTTTCTTCCAATTCCTTACGCTCGCTGATATCTCGACAGGTACTGATGAAATTGGTTAACTGGCCTTGTTGGTCAAAAACGGGAGAAATGTTTAATTCATTCCAGAAAATACTGCCGTCTTTACGATAATTAAGTATCTCTCCAGAAAACGGGGACAATGTTTTCAGAGCTTGGCGCATTTGTTGTATGGTGGCCTGGTCGGAACGTTCTCCCTGTAAAAGACGGCAGTTATGTCCGAGAATATCTGCGCGTGTATAGCCGGTTATTGATAAAAAAGCATCATTGACCCAGGTAATGTTTTGGTCTGTAGTTGCGACGAGAACGCCTTGTGAGATGGCATTAAGGACCACATTATCCAGGTGCAACGTGTTTTCGATATGTTTACGCTGGGTGATGTCAGCACTAAAACCATGCCACACTATTGAGCCATCTGCTTCCCGTTGAGGCACCGAGCTACCTGACAACCAGCGCACTGTGCCATCGTTAAACTTTATCCTGTATTCATGGTACCAGGGTGATAAATTCCGGGCTGATTCCTGAACGGACATTTTGAATTTTTCTAAATCCTCAGGGTGAACGAGGTCATAGGCTTTACTGGCATCCTCCTCCACTTCTTTGGGTGACAAATGATACAGGTCGAGCATTGCGGCACTGGCATAAGGAAAGCAGGAACTGCCATCCGGGCGTAATCGATATTGATAGATTACGCCAGGTAAAGAACTGGAGATATTTTGTAAGCGGGTCAGGGAGTCGGTTCGGATTTTTTCTATTTGCTTGCGTTCGGCTATGATAATGTTTTGCAGCAGATTCAGGGAGTCTTTCTGCATTTTTTTCATTAGCTTGCGGTCTGCATCATTGATACTTATAAGCTCAAAGGCACTGGAAATTTCTATCTGCTTAATTTTTGAGGAATCAATGAGGGTGATATGTAGCATTGAATCTATCCACATACAGATTAACTGAACAGGGAGTTCCTTGTTGTTAAAATCCTTGAGTGTCAATTCGATAGTAGAGCGCCGTTCTTGTTTGATGATATTGGTAAAAAAAAGATACCAACGATCACTGTCCTGAGGCGCGACCCAACGGGAAAAACGTTGGGCCAGCAATTTTTTGCGCTCAATGCCAAGTAAAGTCGCCGTGGTAAGGTTAAGCTCAGTGATCTTTTCCTCAGGATTTAAAACGATAAAACCAACCGGTGAAAAATCATAAAGTTGGGCATATCGGTTGTGGGATTTTTCCAGAATGTCATAAGTGCGTCGAAGTTCGTTGTTCTGCATATCCAGTTCAACTTGATGCACCTGAAGTTCATGCAGCAATTCTTCTACCGAGCGATGGACTAACTCTGCTTCAGGCGTATCACTGACCAGCTGTTCTGCAGCTTCTCTTAAATTGATTTGGTCAGATAGCTTTTTGTTCATGTCGAATGGCCAGATTGAGGATTAACGCGCCTGTAAAGCGGACGATTTTATATCATAAATAGCTTTTGAGTGAGATAAATAGTACCTGTAAGTTAGCGCTTACAGGCTTGATAATAAATAGAATTAGATACGATTATTAATCTTTTTTTTGGTCTGTGTACACGGAGTAAACGACATAAGCGACAAAGAGAACAGTTACAACGTAAATTATTGCTGACATGGGGCATCCACCTTAAAATCAATTAATTATCAATGGCTAAGGATTAAGGTGCTTTAGATAACCCTTAGGTATTTTATGAGAATATACCAAAAGCACATCGGATGCTATGGTTAGGCTTCGAAAACCTTAGGCATTGGCCAATTTTCTTTTTTCGTAAGCCTGGTTTAGTGACGCGTCTAATAATTTTAAAACTATAAAATCATTGTGTTATGGGATACATACAGTCTGAAAGGTAAGCAAAAAAAGACTTCAACCGATTTCTAATCCATTAAAATCTGCGTTTATTCATGGCCGGCCTGCATTTTCATTATCAAAGCGGCAGACATAAAAAAAGGGCATGTCAAAATGGACACGCCCTTTTTTATTCGAATAATCGAACAAATTAAGCTTTTACTGCCTCGGCAATTTCGTTAAAGGCTTCAATTCTTGTTTTAGACGATTTAACCAGATCAACACCCGCATCAACCACCATTTTGCAAAGTCCTGGTGTTTTGTAAACAATCAATCCCAAATAAGCAACAGTAGGGATGGCGATAAAAGCGGCAATGAAGCCGTTAAACCCAATAACGCCCATCAACTTGATCAGCAATACAACCGCATCCAAAGGCAATAAAACCATGGCGCCAAAATAAGCGATTACCATAAATACGGATACTACAAAAACTACAAATTGGAGTAGTCTTACCAACGCAACGTTTACTTTTTTCATATTACTTTTGATTTCCTGATAGAACTAAAGGGCCTATTTAAGCCAGGCTACAACTCTGACTCTGGTGAGTTTACACAAACACCGCTTTTTAAAGCGCCAGATTATACATTAACGCAATCAGTTTAATTTATTTTTTTCCTCTGACAGACTCTCAGGTTCTTTACGAACAAATAAACGGTATAACACAGAACCGGCGATGAAGCCGCCTAAATGGGCCCACCAGGCCACGTCAACAGCTGTTCCGCCAAAAATCATGGCGGTCGTTGCACTGTGTAATTGAACCATAACCCATAAGCCTAAAAAGGCAATCGCCGGCACATGAATAACGATTGGTAAAAACAGGATTGGCACCCAAACTACAACGCGTTCAAGTGGATAAAGAAAAAAGTAGGCTGCCAATATGCCGGCAATGGCCCCCGAAGCGCCAACAACAGGAATGGCAAGTGTTGGATCAAAATGCCATTGTAAATAAGTAGCCAAGAGACCACAGACTAGATAATAAATCAGGAAACGCCAGCGTCCCATCCGGTCTTCGACATTATCGCCAAAAATCCATATAAACCACATATTCATAATCAGGTGAAGCCAGTTTCCGTGTAAAAAAAGACTGGTCAAAAAAGATAAATAGCCATCGAAAGGCAAACCATAATAAGGATTGGTATAGCGAATAGGCACCATGCCATAAAGATTAAGCATCCGGTAACTTAATTGATCAGGCATTAATTTCATCGATACAAAAACAATAATACACACCGCCATTAAACCCCAGGTGACTAAAGGCCTGGAATTGCAAGGTGCCGTATCTCTAATGGGTATCATGGATTTTCCTGATGGGTTATTTAACTTTTGATTAGCTAGCTTAAAAGCTAACATACCGATTTGCAATGAATTGTTATTTAATCATAACCCTGTCTGCAAAAAGCTTATAATAGCGTTACAGATCGCTCCCGATCATCCTTGCGTTTCGCAACTACCTTTAAAGATTCATGCATCCAACTTCAATAGAAAAAACGCCCTCATTTTCAGACTTATCGCTAGACGAGCAACTACTGTCGGCGGTCAAAAAAATGGGCTTTGAACAGCCCACCCCCGTGCAACTAAAGGCCATTCCGCTTGCGTTGGAACATAAAGACCTGCTGGTTAGTGCAGAAACCGGTAGCGGCAAAACAGCTGCATTTTTGCTGCCTACCTTGCAAAAGCTCTTGGTTTCGGCCTCGCGAAAATCCGGAACTCGGGCTTTGGTATTAACGCCAACACGCGAATTGGCCCAACAAATTTTTAAGCACTGTCAGCAATTAACCGAATTTACTGATTTACAAACAGGTTTGATTACCGGCGGCGATGATTTCAGGCTACAGCAAAATATGTTGCGCAGAAACACCGAAATTGTCATTGCCACGCCTGGCCGCGTACTGGAGTTGATGGAGCAGGAAATTCCAGATTTTAGCAATCTTGACGTGCTGATTCTGGATGAAGCGGATCGCATGCTGGACATGGGCTTTAGTGAAGACGTTTTAAATATTGCCAGTCACTGCAACGCGCAACGTCAAACCCTGCTGTTTTCAGCCACCTTGACACATTTTGGCGTCATCAAAATGGCTGACAAGGTCTTAAAAGAACATGACATTGTGGCCTTAAATACGCTGCATGACGGACACCGTAATATAGAACAGCAATTTGTTCTGGCGGATGATAATGATCATAAGCTAAAGCTCCTGACCTGGCTGTTGAAAAACGAAACCTATGACAAGGCGCTGGTCTTTGCCAATAGTCGCATTCAGGCCACCCAGTTGCAAGGTCCACTACGTGGGCAAAAGCTGCGTGTCGGCGTGCTGCATGGAGAAATGGATCAAAAAGAACGCAATCGAATGATGACTTTGTTTCGTGAGGGTGAAATAAAGATTATGGTGGCTACAGATCTTGCCGCGCGAGGCTTGGATATTAAAGGCATCAATCTGGTTATTAATTTTGATGTGCCCCGGAATGGTATCAATTATATTCATCGCATAGGCCGCACTGGCCGGGTTGACGAACTGGGTTTAACCATTGCTTTGGTAAAACATACCGAATGGAACCTGATGTCTGGCATAGAGCGTTTTTTGAAACAAAAATTCAAGCATCGCACTATTAAAGAGCTGGAGGGAAAATATAAAGGTCCTAAAAAGCAAAAAACCTCAGGAAAGGCAACCGGCGGTAAACTTAAAACAGAACCTAAAAAAGAAGCCGCCGAAAAAGTCAAAATACGCGACCGTGACAAGAAAAATATTGGTAAACGACGCGTGCCGAGTGTCAAGCCAGTTATAGAAACCAACCAGTCATAAAAAAGGCCCCCTACGCAAGCACATTGCGTAGGGGGCCTTTTTAGCTTTTATAAGTATATTTATCGACCTAAGACAGCTTGCCAACAACCTGTTTAATCAGATTATCCGGTTTAAACGGTTTTACAATATAAGAAGTTATTCCAGCCATAATGGCTTCTTTTACCTTGTCGCCTTCAGAGGATGAGGTCAGCATGATCCAGGGTGGGGTTTCCAGTTTGGTATCCGCTTTTACCGCCTTAAACAAATCCAGTCCACTCATGCCAGGCATGTTCCAGTCACAGACCACGATATTAATCTTGACTTTTTTCATCATTAGCAACGCTTCCTCTCCGCCTGGCGCATCAAAAACATGAGTAAATCCCGCCTCACGGAGAATTGCTTTAGTCAATGTACGCATTGAAGCAGCATCATCTACAATCAGAATTTTTTTCTGTAGTAATTCTTGTGGTATTGCCATTCTTATTCCAAAGTTATTCTTGCCAGTACCTTACGATAGTACTTTATGTATACATTTTACAAGAACTTGAGGTGGTCGACAAATAGAATGTAAAAATAACAGCTGGTAATTTACCCTACAAAGTTACCGGTTGCCTAAGTAAATCAATTGTTTTTGTTGGTTTTTTGAATCACGCCCGGCGATTGTATGAAGCTTAACCTGGCAACTATTTACGAAAAAAAAGATTTAAAATCAACGTTAAAATAATACTGATAACCAGCATGGAGGTGAGCGGGATGAAGATAAAACGATGCTCCTCTTCGATGCGAATATCGCCGGGCAATTTGCCAAACCAGCCAAGCAGTCCGGGAGCATAATTGACAGCCAAGCCGAGCAATACCAAAATCACACCCAGCCCCACCAGAAGTTTACCAATTGCCACTGTTACGCTCCTTTCCTACGTGAATATCATGTTCAGCTTTCAATTAAGGTAAAATGATAAACCTTTTACACTGTTACCAGCAAAACAAAGGGTTCTATAACAAGAGCCCAGCGGACTATATTTATGTTAAGAATCACCGAACTTAAACTCCCCCTCGATCACTCTGAAAACCTGAAAGATGCCCTGCTTGCGCGACTTGATATCAGTGCCGAACAGCTTATTGGTTATAAAATTTTCCGGCAGGGTTTTGATGCCCGAAAACGCAATGCGGTTTTACTTGTTTACACGGTCGATGTTGAAACGACTAACGAACAAAACATTATCAAGCGATTGGCAGATGACCCACACATTTCTTTAACGCCAAGTTGTGCCTATCATTTTGTAACTCAGGCACCAAAAGCATTGGTACAGCGTCCAGTTGTTATCGGTACTGGCCCTTGCGGCTTGTTTGCCGGCTTGATTTTGGCGCAAATGGGCTATAGGCCCATTATTTTGGAACGCGGCAAAGAAGTGCGGGAGCGCACCAAAGATACTTTCGGGCTTTGGCGCAAAGGTGTTTTTAATCCTGAGTCCAATGTGCAGTTTGGCGAAGGCGGTGCCGGCACTTTTTCGGATGGCAAACTTTATACCCAGATTAAAGATCCCCATCATTATGGCCGTAAAGTGCTGACGGAATTTGTTAAAGCCGGTGCGCCGGATGAAATTCTTTATGTCGGTAAGCCTCATATCGGTACTTTCAGACTGGTTACCGTAGTCGAAAATATTCGAGCGACCATCGAGTCATTAGGCGGCGAAATCCGTTTTCAAAGCCGGGTTGACGACATCCTGCTTGATAACGGACAGGTGCGCGGCGTGGTGATTAACGGCGGCGAAACCGTTTCTTGCGAGCATTTGGTGTTGGCAGTCGGTCACAGTGCCCGCGATACCTTTAAAATGCTCTATGACCGTGGCGTTTATATTGAAGCCAAACCTTTTTCAATCGGTTTTCGCATTGAGCATCCGCAATCGATGATCGATAAGTGTCGTTGGGGAAGCCAGGCTGGACATCCCTTATTGGGCGCAGCCGATTACAAGTTGGTGCATCACTGCAAAAACGGCCGCTCTGTATACAGTTTTTGCATGTGTCCCGGCGGCACGGTGGTCGCCGCAACTTCCGAAGCAGGACATGTGGTGACTAATGGCATGAGCCAATATTCCAGAAACGAGCGTAACGCCAATAGCGGAATCGTGGTTGGCATTACGCCTGACGATTACCCCGGTCATCCCTTGGCGGGCATTGATTTTCAACGCAACCTGGAAGCGCGTGCCTTCAAACTGGGTGGAGAAACTTATGAAGCGCCGGGGCAACTGGTAGGCGATTTTATTGCCAATCGACCATCTACGATTTTGGGTACGGTGCAGCCTTCTTATACTCCGGGCGTCCATTTGGGTGATTTGAGTTCGGCCTTGCCGGAGTATGCAATTACTGCGATTCGCGAAGCGCTGCCTGCGTTTGATAAAAAGATAAAAGGCTTTGCGATGGACGATGCGGTATTAACCGGTGTCGAAACACGCACCTCATCGCCAATTCGTATCAAGCGAAACGAAAAATTTCAAAGCTTGAACGTCAAAGGATTGTATCCGGCCGGTGAGGGTGCTGGTTATGCAGGCGGAATTTTGTCTGCGGCTGTCGATGGCATCAAAGTTGCCGAGGCTTTGGCTTTGGCGATGAGTCAATAACATTAACTAAAAAACAGTTATCAGACAGCTATCATCTGGTGACACCCTATAAAACTATATTATCTTGTTAACGTTTTAATTACTGGCCTTTAAATCTAAAAGCCAGTAATAAATCCCAAGCAAATCTGGCATTAA